>JALVJB010000001.1 GCA_027034115.1 Acidilobaceae archaeon
GGCCTCAGGACTCCCCCGACAGGCTCTGGGGCGAACTCGTCGGCTATCGCTATGCCCTCCCAGAAGTCCTCCTGAGCGCTGATGAACGCGTCCACATCCCTCCTAGGGTCTACTCCAGCGTCAGCATATGCTCTGCTGGCGGCTTCGAACACCATCTCCCTGAAGGAGACCTCGGGCGTCGTGGGCCTGGGCCCATACCAGCCCACTCCAATAATAGCGGCTTTCGCCAACACGGGATACCTCACAGTCTATAATATGTTGCCACTTAGATTTAACAATTGGAAGCCTGCCAGTAAATACTAAAGGGTGCTAATCGTGGGCTACATCTGGACTCCTCCCCCAGAAGTAGTCTCTACTGCCAACGTTACACGCTTCATGGAGAAACACGGCTTCTCAACCTACAAGGAGCTAGTCGAGAAATCCACCCGAGACATAAGATGGTTCTGGGGAAACCTCCCCTCCTGGCTGGGAGTAGAATGGTTCAAGGAGCCCAGGGAGGTCGTAGACCTCTCACGGGGCCCCGAATGGGCTAAATGGTATATTGGCGGTAGGCTCAACGCCGCCTACAACGTTGTAGACGTGCCAGCTAAAAGGTACGGGGCAGGGAAGGAAGCCTTCACATGGGTTGGCGAGGACGGCTCAGAGCGCCGGGTAACCTACGGGGAACTACGCGACATGGTTTGGAGGTTCGCCGCCTACCTTAGGGAAGAGGGCGTGGGAAAGGGGGACGTTGTCTCCATATATGCCCCAATGCTTCCAGAGAGCATAGCCGCAATGCTAGCAGCCATCGAGATAGGCGCCATAGCCAGCCCCATATTCTCAGGCTTCGCTCCGCCCGCTGTGGCACAGAGGCTAGCGGACTCCGAGGCCAAAGTAATGGTTACAGTCGACGGCTACTACAGGAAGGGGAGGAAGATAGTCCTGAAGGAGAACGCGGATGAGGCCAGGAAGCAGGCAGGCTACCCGGCGAGAGTCATAGTAATCCGGAGGCTTGGAGTGGATGTGCCTTGGGACGATGATGTAGACGTGTGGTGGCACAAGGCCGTGGAGGGCAAGAAGCCCACCTCCGAGCCTGAGGAGACTGAAGCGGAGGATCCAGCCCTCCTCCTATACACAAGTGGCACGACCGGTAAGCCCAAGGGAGCAGTGATCAGCCACGCGGGGGCACTACTTCAGCCCTCGAAAGAGCACTACTTCAACCTCGACATAAAGCCCGGGAGCAGTGATAGGCTGTGGTGGATAAGCGATATAGGCTGGATGATGGGCCCCTGGCAGGTCTTCGGCTCACAATTCCACGGTGCAAGCCACCTAGTAGTAGAGGGCGGGATAGATTATCCCACTAGAGACAGGGTATGGAGCCTCATAGAGAAGTACAGGGTGACGCACTTCGGCTTCGCCGCGACAGTTGCGAGGATGCTCCGGAGCTACGGTATGGAAGAGGTGGAGAGACACGACATATCATCGCTCCGGGCATTCGGGAACACCGGGGAACCCATAGACCCGCAGACCTGGCTGTGGATCGTGAGGGATGTGGGAGAGGAGAAGAGGCCCATGATAAACCTCTCCGGGGGCACAGAGATCTTCGGGTGCTTCGTTCTCCCAAGCCCAGTAGTACCCCTCAAACCCTCCACCCTCTGGGGCCCCGGCCTGGGAATGGACGTAGACGTAGTAGACGATAATGGCAACCCTGTCAGGGGGACCCCTGGCTACCTTGTAGCGAGGAAGCCAGCGCCAAGCATGACCCGGGGCCTGTGGAGGGACCCCCAACGCTACATTGAAACATACTGGAGCAGGTTCCCCGGCATGTGGTACCACGGGGACCTAGCACTCATAGACGAGGACGGCTACTGGTTCATACTGGGCAGGGCGGACGACGTGATCAAGGTAGCCGGGAAGAGGATCGGCCCAGCGGAGATAGAGGCCGTCCTCAACAAGCACGAGAAAGTGAAGGAGTCCGCCTGCGTAGGCGTGCCGGACCCCGTTAAGGGAGAGGCAATAGTGTGCCTCATCGTACCAAAGCCCGGCTCAAGCCTGTCTGTAGAGGAGCTCGAGGCCCTAAGGGACAAGGTGGCTGGCGAGGTTGGAAAACCCTTCAAGCCCAAGGCGATACTCGTCGTCGAGGACCTCCCGAGGACTAGGAGCGGTAAGATAATGAGGAGGCTGATAAGGGCTATGGCCCGGGGTCACAGGGT
>JALVJB010000002.1 GCA_027034115.1 Acidilobaceae archaeon
GTAGATCTAAGCGTGGACTACGGCGAGGTACACGCTGTAATGGGCCCCAATGGGAGCGGTAAGACAACCCTAGCATACACAATTATGGGGCGGGAAGGCTACGAGGTAGAATCCGGAGACATAAGACTCGAGGGAGAGAGCATCCTAGGGCTCCCAGCGGACGAGAGAGCGCTCAAAGGCCTATTCCTAGCATTCCAGGAGCCCCCAGCGATACAAGGAGTACGCTTCTCCACGTTCCTCATAGCTATCATAAACAAGAGAATGGGAGCTAGAGACCTTACAACACTCAAGGACCCAAGGAAGCTGAGAGAAATCTACAGGCTCCTGGAAGAAGTAGGCCTAGACAAGAGCGTCCTAACCAGGGAGCTATACGTAGGCTTCAGCGGGGGAGAGAAGAAGAGAGCTGAAATGCTACAGGCCCTCCTAGTCAACCCCAAGGTGGTTATACTCGACGAGCCGGATAGCGGGCTAGACGTTGATGGCGTCAGGAAGATAGCCGAGCTGATAGAGAGGCTTAGGAAGAGTGGGAAGGCTGTACTGCTAATAACCCACTACCCTCGCCTCTTCAACTACGTCGAACCAGACACTGTTACCGTCCTTATGAATGGGAAGGTAGTAGCTCGCGGCGATAGTAGCCTAGCCAGGGACATCGAGGAGAAGGGCTACCAGGCCGTGGCTGAGAGAGCGTAGGGTCCCGAGTCGCCAGGGGGAGGTGGACTGTGATGGCGAAGGGCGCAGTCAAGCTAAGGGACGAGTTACTGCGTGGAGCTGACATGGTTGATATCCTCGGGCTAACAAGCCAGCCCTACAAGGTCGAGGTAGAGCTACGGGGCAAGATAACTAGGGACATGGTCGAGGAGATCAGTAGGCTGAAGAAAGAGCCTGACTGGATGAGGAGGCTGAGACTGCGTAGCCTAGAGTTTTTCGAGAAACTACCCATGCCAAAATGGGTTCCCGGGGTAGAGGAGATAGATCTGGAGGAGCTAGCCCTCTACGTTAAGCCCGAGGCTCAACTAGTCTCGAGCTGGGACGAGCTTCCCGAGGAGATTCGAAGGTACTATGAGCTACTGGGAATCCCGGAGGCTGAGGCGAGATACCTAGCAGGCCTCTACGCCGTAATGGATAGCGAGACAGTGTATGGCAACGTTAAGAAGTCCCTCCGCGAGAAGGGAGTCGTTATAATGTCTATGGACGAGGCGGTCCAGAAGGACCTCCCAATCGTAAGGGACTACTTCATGAGGATATTCCCGCCCTCGGACCACAAGTTCGCGGCCCTCCATGGAGCCCTGTGGAGCGGCGGAGTATTCATGTACGTGCCAAAGGGCGTCCGGATACCAGACCCCATTGAGGGATTCTTCCTCATCGGCCAGGCGATGGAGGGGCAGTTCGAGCACACGCTGATAATCGCTGACGAGGGTAGCTATGTTAACTTCATAGAGGGTTGCAGCGCCCCCAAGTTCGTGGGCTACAGCTTCCACGACGGGATGGTAGAGCTCTACGCCCACAGGAACTCGACGATAAAATTCACAACAGTCCAGAACTGGAGCAAGAACGTGATCAACTACAACAATAAGAGAGCCATAGCCGAGTCCGGGGCTAAGGTGGACTGGTTCGAGGGTAGCATCGGGAGTAAGATAACGGTCACATACCCCTCCACCATACTCCGGGGAGAAGGCGCCGTCTCCAGGAGCATGGTAGTTAGCATGTCGAAGGGACCCGTGCTCAAGGACACGGGGAGCAAGATGATCCACGCCGCCCCCAGGACTAGGAGCAGGATAGTTAACAAGACGATAAGTGCTGAGGGGGGCGTCAACATTTACAGGGGCCTCGTAAGGATCCTCCGAGGGGCAAAGCATGCGCAGGCCGATGTAGAATGCGACTCCCTAATATTCGACGAGAAGAGCAAGGCGCACACCTTCCCACACAACCAGGTGGACGAGATAACAGCCAGCGTAACCCATGAGGCTACAACTGGTAGGCTCAACGAGCAACAGCTCTTCTACATGATGACTAGGGGATTATCGGAGAACGAGGCAAAGAGCCTCATAGTACTAGGCTTCCTAAGCGAGATACTCGTAGAGCTACCATTCGAGTACCTCAACGTGCTCAGCAGGGTCATCCAACTCGAGTTCAAGGAGCTAGGAGCGGTAGGGTGACATGCATGGCAGGAGCAGTAAACGC
>JALVJB010000003.1 GCA_027034115.1 Acidilobaceae archaeon
TCCTGGCCGACAGGTTGCGGGTTGACTGGGGCCCTGACGGCGTGCTTGTTGAGGCCTACTATTACCTGGAAGAGGGCGAAGAGCCCCCGCTACAGAGGCATGGAGAGGATTATGACTGGGCCTACCTCCCCGACGAGAGAGCGGTTGTCGTGACGGTTCGGAGGAGGAGCCTCAGGGAGGTCCCACCCGTGTATGTACTAGACCGTTATAGCGGGCTACTCGACTAGCCCTCCCAGAAGGATTGGAGGGTCCCTCCAGGATGCCTAGAGTCTTACTAGTCGATGCTGGCACGCTTTCCCTATCGGAGGCCGCGGCCATACCATTGTTCGTCGCCCCCAGGTTTCCAGAGGGTTACGGGGCCGTCGTGGCTACTGGGAGGATAAGCGGGCCTGGCGTCACGGTGGGGAGCCTCGCCGCGGTCTGGAGCCATAGTGTTGTTAGGAGGGCTAGTGGTGGGGGCGAGTATAGGGCTATCGGCGGAGACTATTACGGTGTCATAGTTTTTAGCGGGGGGACCCTCAAGTGGGCTTATACTGTTGCCTTGGAAGAGTTCTCCAGGTATTCTGGGATTGTCTATGGTGTCGGTAAGAGTGCTTCTAGGCCCTTCATAGAGTTATACTCGCCTAGTAGCCTTGAAGCCGTTGTCGAGGAGGCGTTCCGAGAATGGGATATAGTAGAGGACGAGGAACCAATTCCTAGAGAGCTATTAGAGCCAATCGTCTCAAAGCTGTCCAGGGAAGAGTGGATAGACCCGGTTAGGGGTAGGGGTAGCCTAGTATCCTATAGGGTAGCCAGGGACCGGAGCGTGCTCGGCCTCGTGGGATACGTGGGCGACGGCCTCATACGGGGGCTCTGGCCTGACTCGAATATACCCGTCTATCCTCCAGGCCTGGCCCGGAGCCTCGTAAAGGAGGCAGTCTACTCCCCGCCGAGCCCCGGGCTCGCTTACTCGCTCGCTAACAGCTTCATAAGCCTCCTGGAGTACGCTGGGGTGGAGCCAGAGGACATTTTTGCTGTCGCCGAAGGCTTCGTGAGGAAGGCTGAGGAGTATGCCCAGCCTTAGCATAGAGCGGGAGGAGCAGGTGGTCTGTAGGGCTGAGTGGACTGTCGGGGAGGAGCATGTAGCCCAGCACTTAGCGGGTAGGGGTAAGAAGGTTCTATCAACGCCCTGCCTAGCCCTATTCATGGAGGCCACCGCGAGGATGTGCCTCGACGAGCTGCTAGGCGATGGGAGGACTAGTGTAGGTTACCGGGTTGACGTGAAGCATAGGCGTAGCGTGGGCGTTGGGGAGAGGGTTATCGTGGAGGCTAGGCTCGCCTCCTTCGATGGTAGGAGGGCCCTCTTCGTAATAACAGCGAGGGACCCTCAGGGGGAGGTTATTGGAGAGGCCTTGAACGAGAGGTACGTGGTTGAGGGATGACTTGGGAGGGGCTAGGGGAGGAGAGGGAGTATACTCCCAGGCATTGGGAGGTCTTGGCTGAGAAGAGGCGTAAGGCTAAGCGCCTAGTAGAGGCTCTCCAGCCCCTCCAAGCTCCAGTGGTGGTGCATGGTAGTATTGCGAGGGGGGATGTCCGTGAGGACAGCGATATAGACGTGATTGTACTGGAGCCCGTGCCCCCCAGCATGGTCGAGCTACTATTGGAGAAGGCTGGCTACCAGGTCTACTACCGGGAGATAGTGCAGGCCACTCCAGGCTACGTGCCCAAGGTCTACTACTACCTGGACGAGAGGGAGGAGAAGGTTGTGAGCCACCCCCTCGCGAGGCTGAGGCCGAGGGAGAGGGAGTTCTACAAGTGGGGAGGCGAGCTCGACTACAAGGGCCTAGTGAGAGGCATTAGGGTTCCCGGAGTGTCAAAGGAGCTACGCCTCATAATACCCACTCCTAGGGGGCACGTAGAGATAGAAGTAGAGGGGAACGAGCACCTAGTAGCCAGAATAGTCGGAATATCAATCGAGACAGTCCTCGAGAGGGTTAGGGTATTGACCAGGAGGAGGGAGCATGGACGGACAGGAGTATTCCTTAAGGTCGAGGTCCCTCCGGGGATGAGCGTTGAGGAGACCGTTGAGAGGCTCCGCAGGGAGAACCCCTACTTCCGGAGGATGACCCAGGGGACCCTCTAGTCGAGCCTTAAAACTACATCCTTACTCGTGACCGCTACGATCGGCTTGA
>JALVJB010000004.1 GCA_027034115.1 Acidilobaceae archaeon
GGGGCTACTAGCCCCTAAGGTGAGGCCCTTCGTGGAAAAAGTATTCCTAGCCTCCAATATTAGCCTGGAAGACAGCCCTTAAGAGGCCTCGTAGCGATAACCACGTCTAGAACGGGTGTGGAAGAGCCGTGACAAAGTGGAGGTTGAAGTGCACTGAGTGCGGGCGCGAGTGGATACTTCCAGTCAGCTTCCGCCTAGACGAAATGGGCAGGATATACCACTACTGCCCCTACTGTAAAAAGAACACCTTCCACATAGTGCTAGGGAAGGTGGAGGACGAAGCCGGAGACCCCGCTCCAAGAGAGGAGGCTCCTAACCTCGAGGAGTAACTCGCCCAGAGTCACAGCCTCCTGGCTCCCAGGCCTCCACCTCCTCCTCACAGTCACAGTCCCGGTCTCAGCCTCACGCCCTCCAACAGTTAAGACTAGGGGAACCCATAGCCTCCCAGCGCTCCTAACCCTGCCACCGACACTCGACTGCGACTCGTCCACGACTACTCCGGCCCCAAGCGCCGCGAGATCCCTTGCAATACTCAATGCATACTCGCTAGCCCCAGATACCGGGATTATATAGACTGTTACCGGGTGCATCCACGCTGGCAGTCGAGGGACCCAGTCCTCAACCTCAGCCCTAGAAGCCTCGTGGTCGACTACGGCCTTAACTATGTTGCCGAGCGGGCCTAGGAGCAAGCTTCCCTCAGTAACCATGCCTATTGGGAAGCAGTACCCTTTAGGGGAATTGTATAGGAGTATCTCTCCACTAGCCCCCACTTCAAGGCAGGGTGGATCGCCGCACGCGTTGATTCTTGTGATCCTCCTGGTTATCTCGTTTGATAGGTCGTCGAGGAACTCTACGCCAACGCCCACTCTAACCACTGCCGAGGGTAGTGGAGAGCCTGCCCGGAGAGCCCTAGAGGCCACCGCTTCCGAGTACAATCGGGCTACTGCTTCAATATCGTCCAGGTTTTCCGGCGGTATATGAGGCTTTAGAGAGTAGAGGGACCCCCAGGGCCTCCCGAGGCTCTCCAGCCTCCTTGCAAGCCTCTCAACTAGCCCGAGTGCTAGCCACGAGTTCCAGGATCGTAGGCCAAATAGTTCCTCCTTCTCGCCCGCTAGACCCTCGAGCCTCTTAACACGCCTCGCCAAGCACTGGGGAGCGAGGCCTTTACTAACAGCTTCACTAACAGTGACCTCCCCGTCGACTACCCTGAATACCACGCGGCCCTGCTCCTCAATGCTTCTCGAAAGCTCTGCCAAGGGATGGCCCTTACCATGCAACCGGAACTCCTTGTACCACCCGAAGGGTGCCCGGTGCAGGTTCCCTTCCCACAGTTCCCGTACCTTACTCTCGAGGCGTATGAGGATCGAGTGGGCTCTCCGGGGCTTTTCCAGGTTGCTGCTGAGGTGAGCGTAGGGGTAGAGTACTATCCAGTCTGCCTTAACTGTCTCTCCAGCATACTTCACTATCTCCTTACTGGCTTCGTTAACCGCCCTCTCTCCATCGCCTTTTTCAATGGTTACGAATACTACTGCAGCATTCTCCGCCTGAAACTCTCCGGGCGGGTCTGGAGGGTTCTTGACGGCGGGCTTATGCGTCTTATACCATATTTCTTCAGAGTGTATTAGTAGTATTTTCAATGTTCTACCACCACGGGTTAATGACTGCGTGATCCCCTTAGTTTATAGGTGTAGTGTGAACGGCTCCGCGCTGGTCCCGGGACCAGTGGGAATACATCCGGTCACCCCTGGGACGGGAGACCATAGTTCACTGTAAGTATATTAGGCGGCGTAGAGCTACAAGTACCAACAAGGGGGATGGAAACAGACATGCCTAAGAAAAAAGAAATACGTGATATAACAGACCTCCCAGGAGTGGGCCCTAACGCGGCCCAGAAGCTTATAGAGAACGGTTATACGAGCATAGAAGCAATAGCAGTAGCCACGCCCTTCGAGCTAAGCCAGGCGACGGGAATACCACTACCAACCGCTCAGAAGATAATCCAAGCCGCGAGGGAAGCCCTAGACATACGGTTCAAGACCGCTAAAGAACTGAAACTAGAGAGACTAAATGTTAGGAAGATAACCACTGGGGCAAGAGCGCTGGACGAACTCCTCGGCGGGGGAATAGAAACAAAAACAATAACAGA
>JALVJB010000005.1 GCA_027034115.1 Acidilobaceae archaeon
ATACAAGGTTAGCGGCGTAGCCATAGGCTATCGAGGCCACAGTCTTCATGCTGGCTGGGACTACGGCCATTGCTTCGGGCTGACTACTACTACTGGCCAGGGGGCTTGTGAAGTCGTCCTCCATGTAAACCCTCGCATACCTAGACAGCACTTCCACGAAGGCTTCCGGGGAGAGGCCCTCCTCATGCCTAGCCACTTCCAGGGCTCCACGCGTAACGATTACCCCTGGGACCTCCACTCCGAGCCCTGAGAGCTCCTCGAGAACCCGGACCCCTACTACTACGCCGCTAGCCCCAGTTATGGCAAGGCTCACTGACCGTGGAGTCCCGGGGTTCCCTCGCATTCCTCTCCCTCTCCTCCTAACGCCTCCGCTACTCCCTCGAGCATCTCCCGGTAGGCTCTCTCCCCGTAGGCGATAAAGTGCACCTCACGGATACTCGTTGGCTTGTGCTCGGCCACTACCCTGGCCATCTCGCGGGCCACGTCCCTGACCTTTAGGCCTCCTACCCCCGCGCCCATAGCGGGGAAAGCGATCGAGGAGGCCCCAATCCTCTCGGCCTCCTCCAGGGCGGCCTTCGTTGCCTTAACCGCGTTTTCCAGCGGGATCCTCATGGCTGGCCTGGGCATTGTGGGAGCGTGTATGACGTATTTCGCCGGCAGTCGCCCGGCGGTTGTAGCCACGGCCTTGCCGACGGGCACGGGAGCGTGCTTCCGCGCCTCCTCCTCGATGATCCGGCCCCCAGCCCTTAGTATAGCGCCGGCTACACCTCCCCCCATTATTAGCAGGCTGTTGGCCGCGTTCACTATCGCGTCTACCCTTGCCCTGGTTATGTCTCCCTCGTCGACGACAAGGGTTATACCGTTGCCTAGCCTCCAGCACCTAGCCATCCCTGCTTGCCACCTCCCTTAGCTCTCTTAGTAGTGGTATCTCGGCTATTTTCCTGTCGTCCAGTATGCTCCAGATTATGCCCCTCGGCCTCCTTCTCCTAGCCTCCTCGGCCCTAACTAGCCTGGTGGGGGTTGCTATGATGTCTACTGGCACGTCGTGGGGGTCCTGCGGTAGCCTCTGCTTGAAGACTTGGAGGTCGTGCACGCTGGTCGCTATAGGCGTTTTATCGCCTGCGAGCCCTAGACTGGTGAGTATTCCGTATTCTAGGTCGCCGTAGCCGTGGCCCTTGCCCAGCCTATCCCCGTAGATGCTGACGGCCACGCTCCCCTCAACTATCATGTCAACCTTCTCGACCACCCGGAGGAGGGAGGAGACTGTGGGGAGCGGGAGACCGTAGCGGAACGCTCCCCGGATAGTGGAGGCCCTGGAGAGCTGGCTCGGGGGGATCCTCGAGGGGTCTAGGAGGAGGAAGCCCTTCCTTATCCTCGGAGTCGCCATCAACACGAGCTTGCCCTCCCTCAGGGCTCTAAGCCGCACCGGCCTCTGCGGGGAATCCGGGTTAACCTTTAGGATCCTGGCCCTCCTCCACTCCTCCAGGCCTGCGATACGCTCAGCCGCCTTCTCCGCCCCGGCGAAGTTGGGTATCCTGCCCTCAACGGGGAACGGGGGTCTTGCAACCCCGGCCTCTACGAGCCTCCTCCACACTAGCCTGCGTATCTCCTGCTTGGATAAGCCCTGGAGCGGCGGCTCCAATGGTCCGTGAATCACTCATCCCTCCTCTACTAGTCGTTTAACCCAGCGGTCGTCATCGCCGCCAATTATACATAGCCTCCTGGGGAGCCGGGATATATTGGGGAGGGTCCCTCCTGCGGGTGTGCGGCGTTGGGCGTTGACGCCCTGCTAAGGTATCCGTGGCTCCTACCAGTGGTGTGGGCTCGTAGCAGGGGGCTCTCCTGTGATAGCGTTGTTATCGCGGTGGAACTGGGGGTCCCTCGGAGGCTTGCCCGCACCCTAGTCTACTATGCTGGAAGGCTGGGCCTCTGCGAGTTGGAGGGCTTGTGCGTCGCCCGTAGGGGTCCCTCATTCTACGCTATGGTTGGAAGCCACGTGGTTTATGCCAGGATGCGGAGGAGGCGTGTCACAGGGTACACGCTCTCCCCTGGGCCTGGTGGGAGAGAAAGGGTTTGGGGTGAGGCTTTGGAGGCTCTCAGGGAGGATTGTGCTAGTTCCCGGCCTTGAGGAATTTTGTCCT
>JALVJB010000006.1 GCA_027034115.1 Acidilobaceae archaeon
TATCATAGAGGGTGCACGGTAACCCTCAAATACCTCACCATTTAACCGTGGCCATAAGCGGTAGGCCTCGAAGGGGTTGACTGGGATGAAGGCGCTTAAACTACTACTTGCGGATAGGAGATTCCGCGCGATCGCCGTGCTCGTAGCGGTAATCGCGGTCTTCTCAGCGTTCACCACGATAAGCATGGTCGCCTCAGCACAGGAAGCCGGAGCCGCGCAGGGAGGAGCGGCATCAACAGCCCTAGCTAAGGCCCTCGGAGCCGGTCTAGCAGTAGGTCTAGCAGGAATAGGCGGGGGCTACGCAGTAGGAGTCGCAGGCGCCGCGGCTATCAGCGCTGTAGCTGAGAACAGGGAAATCTCCGGTACTGCCCTACTGTTCGTCGCCCTAGGAGAGGGTATTGCCATCTACGGCCTGCTGGTCTCGCTACTAGTGCTCTTCGTAATCTAACACTCTCTTTTCAGCCCTCCACGAGGACCCGGGGAAGCATAATAACGAAGGTTTTATCCCTCTACCTCCTATCGGAGGTTTACTGATTTGCCGGGGCAACCCTCTAGGGAAAAGTGGAGCAGAGAATTCCCCCGATGGTTCGACTGGATCATAGCCGAGGCAGAAGTGTACGATTACGGCAGGTACCCTGTCAAGGGTATGGGCGTGTGGATGCCTTACGGGTTCCAGATAAGGCGTAGAATAATCGAGCTGATCCGAGGAATCCTAGACCCGCTGGGCCACGAGGAAGTACTCTTCCCCCTACTCATACCGGAGCACCTCCTCAGGAGGGAGAGCGAGCACGTAAAGGGCTTCGAAGACGAGGTGTACTGGGTCACCCACGGCGGCCTAGAGCCCTTAGACGTGAAACTAGCCCTTAGACCCACGAGCGAGACAAGCATAACCTATATGGAGACGTTCTGGATCAAAAGCTACAAGCAACTCCCGAAGAAGTACTACCAGGTAGTCAGCATATTCCGCTACGAGACAAAGGCTACAAGGCCCATGATAAGGCTTAGGGAGGTGACAACGTTCAAGGAGGCTCACACAGTGCACGACAGCTTCGAAGACGCTGAGAGGCAGGTCCTAGAAGCGATAGACGCCTACAAGAAGCTCTTCGACTCGCTGGGAATACCCTACGTGATCAGTAGGAGACCCGAGTGGGACAAGTTCGCCGGAGCACTATACACGATAGCATTCGACACGATAATGCCCGACGGGAGAGCGCTCCAGATAGGGACAGTACACAACCTAGGCCAGAGCTTCACCAAGGCCTTCGACTTCAGGATACAACTGGCAGACGAGACCCTAGACCACCCATGGCAGACGAGCTACGGCGTTAGCGACAGAGTAGTCGCCACAGTCATAGGAGTACACGGCGACGACAGAGGCCTCGTACTGCCGCCAAACATCGCCCCAATCCAGGTAGTAGTAGTGCCAATCCCCGCTAAGGACGAGGAGGGCAGAGCCAGGGTTAAGGAAACCCTGGAAGGGGTGACAAGGATTCTGGAAGAGGCTGGCGTCCGCTACCGGATCGATGACAGAGAGGACCTCCGCCCCGGCGCCAAGTACTACTACTGGGAGGCCCGCGGAGTCCCGCTCCGCATAGAAGTAGGCGCAAGGGAGGCCTCGGAGAGAGCCGTAACCCTCGTCCGCAGAGACACTCTCGAAAAGTACAAGGTGAGTCTAGACGAGCTGGCGGAGAAGATCAGGGAGGCGTTCAACGAGATATACGAGAACATGAAGGATAGGGCTTGGAGCTTCATGAAGAACCGGATACTGAGGACGAGCGACCTCGAGGAGGCCAAGGAGTGGATAAAGGAGCGTAAGGGAATTGTCGAGGTCCCATGGTGTGGGAGGGAGGACTGCGCTCTCAGGCTGGAAGAGGAGCTAGACGCCAAAGCCCTAGGCACGCCGTGGCCCCTGGAGAAAGCCCCGGATGACGCTAAGTGCCCCGTATGTGGGAGAAAAGCGATAACTTGGATGAGATACTCCAAGACATACTAGCGATCGCAACCTATACTATAATAATCCCATAGCCTATGGAGGACTGTGGGGTTAGAGAGGTGCCGAAGAAGAGGGAGAGCAGGGGTAGAAGGAAGGGAGCAAAGGGCAGGACAGGCTACATCCAATGCGACAACTGCGGTAG
>JALVJB010000007.1 GCA_027034115.1 Acidilobaceae archaeon
ATATATTGTTGCGTAGAGCCCGGCCGGCTTCTTAGGGCGATTTTAGCACCATGTAGAGGGAATATGCTAGTAGTGCTCCGCCAATCATCTGGAATATAGTGTTAGCAGTTGTACTCCAATACGGTATCCTAGCGATCCTCACCCTCCTCCGAACAACATAGACACCTGCTGGTGTAAGCGCGTCCAGCAGCCAGTGGCTCAGCCCGCCAGCAAGCACTGCTACGATAACGCTAGCCTCTTGCCTTGGTGTTAAGGGTACTCCTCGAGTGCTAAGGTACGCTATGACAAGGGATATCGCTACTATCCCGGGTAGGCTGTGGGTAAGCTTTGTTCTCCTAGGAGGCTTGAATAGCCTGTGATGGTGCCCGAAAGCGTCCACTAAAATATTCACGACTAGCGAGGCTAGTACTGCAATTATGAGGCCGACCAGGCTCCTATCCACTAAGACGTAGATATAGGCGGCGACTCCGGCTCCGACAGCTACATGGGTGGCTAGCCTCAACTCCTCTCCTCGACCTCGTTTTTATTGTTCTTACTAAGCTTCCCCTGGGGGCTTCCACGACTCTATGTATGCAGGTATGTAATATGTTATAGAGGCTTACAAGTATAATGGAGGAATGGAGGGTCCCTCATGGCGCAGATAAATGTTAGCATCATCCAGCTAGAAGCCCGCCTCTCCAAATCGGGGTCCCTTACGGCCCTCGAGAAGCTTATAGGGGGGGCCAAAGGCGACCTCATACTTGCACCCGAATACTCCATGTTCGACCCAACAGGGCTCGACCCCTCAGCGATCGCTATGGGGGCGGAAGAGCCCGGGGGAGAATGGCTGTCCCGTATAAGATCTAAAGCCCGTGAGAAGGGGTCTTGCATTGTCGTCGGCTTCTTCGAGAAGGCTCCGGGAGCTAGTAAGCCCTATAACAGCGTGGCCGTCATAGATGACCGCGGTGAAATAGCCGGCATCTACAGGAAGACGCACCTCTTCGACGCCCTCGGATTCCGCGAGAGCAACTACTTCACGCCGGGCGAGAAGCTCTTCGACCCCGTCGAGGTCTGCGGCGTTAAGCTGGGCCTAGCTATATGCTTCGAGATACGCTACCCCGAGGTGATAAGACACCAGGCTATAATGGGGGCCGAGATAGTTGCAATACCAAGCGCATGGTATAGGGGGATAGGTAAAGAGGAACAATACCGCTTCCTAGCCCGGGCCAGGGCCCACGAGAATACCGTCTGGATAGCCGCGCCGATACTCTACGGGGATAGCTTCACTGGAAGAAGCCTCGTAGTCGACCCGCTCGGCGTGGTGAGGGCGGACGCAGGCTACGGCGAAAAAATCCTCGAGTACACTATTGACACGAGAGAGATAGAGGAGGCGCGGAGAAAGCTTCCACTACTAGAGTTGAGGCGGCCCAGCCTTTACAAGAGCCTGACGGGGTGACGATCATGTCCATGGAAGAACTCCCAGAGTTCTGCCTGGAGAGGTGGCAGAGTCTCCGGGAGACTAAGGCTAGGATTCTCCTAAGCGAGAGCGGAGTTGAACCCCTAACAATCGAGGCCCTTAACGGTATAGGCGCCTCCCTAAGCCTGGATAAGGTCGTCCTCAGCTATGGCTGGACCCGGGGGTCCCCTAGCCTGAGGCACGCGATAGCAGACTTCCTGGGCGGGGTCAGCCCGGAGAACGTTCTCGTCACCAATGGTAGTAGTGAAGCCAACTTCCTCGCGGTTATGACTATCGTGTCCCCCGGCGATAGTGTGATCATTGATATGCCTAACTACATGCAGGTTCCCGGTCTTCTGGCCTGGAAGAGGGCCGAGGTCTTCGAGGCTTGGAGGATTAGGGAGGGGCAGTGGCAGCTACCGGTGGGAGAGATTGTTGACGCGGTCAGGAGGGTCAAGCCGCGGGCGCTTTTCATAACTTCTCCCAATAACCCTACTGGAGCTGTTGACTGGGAGGCTCTCGAGACTATTGTGGCAGAGCTGAGGAACACCCATACAATACTGGTTGTAGACGAGGTTTACAGGGGACTCGAGATACACGGTGACCTCGCCAGGAGCGCCCTAAGGCTTGGCATCGAGCACGGCGTACCAGTCGTGGTAACTGGGGGCCTCTCAAAAGTCTTCGGCCTACCCGGCCTCCGTATAGGGTGGCTCGCCAGCAATATTAATGGTATCGTGGAGAAGGCCTGGTCGCTCAAAGACTACACTACAATAAGCCCTCCACGCCTTAGCGAGGTTATAGCAACAGAGGCCTTGAGGGACCCCCTAAGATCTAGGCTTATAGCCAGGGCGAAAGGGATAGTCAGGCGCAACATCGACATTCTCCGCGAACTCCTATCGGGTAGGGAAGATCTGCTCGAGCCGTATTGGCCTGCGGCTGGAGCATTCCTCCTAGCAAGGCTACCATGGGCGAAGGATACAATGAGGCTTGCCGAGAGGCTGTACGAGGAGCGGGGTATCCTAATAGTCCCCGGGGAGTGCTTCGACATGCCCGGGTATATCAGGGTGGGCCTTGGGAGAGAGAATCCCAGCGCGGCGAGGAAGGAGTTTGAAGAGTTATTGGAGGGGTTAGAAAAATTAAGGGGCTCCTCCTAATTCTTAGTTCTTTTTACTGTTTCTCTGTTACTGGAACTATCTCGTATGTTAGATAGTTCTCCGGCTGCCTCCGAACTATCTCGATTTTCACCGGCATTCCCACTTTCAGCTTGCTGGGGTCTGTCTCCCTGACCCATGCTAGTACCTGTACCCCGTTGGTCAGGCGTGCAATGCCCACGGTGTAGTCTGGGTAGTGGCCGAAGCTGTATGGCTTAGTGTATATGACTGTCCAGGTTATCAGTTCTCCCTCCTTTGGCAGTTCTACCCATTCAGCCTCGTCGCTGGGATCTTCTGGGCAGTCTATCTGGGGCGGGAAGTAGATTTTCCCGGACTTCTTGCACTTGGTGGCTAGTAGTTTGCCCTCTGCGAGAGCCTCGAAGAACTTGAATGTCTTCTCGATGCTTATCAGGAACTTTAGCTTTATCTCCCTCTGATCCCACCACATCCTGACGCCTGTCTTCTGGTCCATTATCACTGGTATGCCTACGCTCTCCTTCATAGTGTTCGCGAACTGCTCGACCTGGGCGAGGAAGAGGTCCGCCTGCTCCCTCTGAGTACTCACATTACACCACCTCCTTAAGCACTCCTGGGCTTTGAGAGAGAGTAGATCGTCACGTACGCGTAGTGACCGGTCCCTCCAATGTTATGGGCTAGCGCCCTGCCATGCTTGATCTCAGCCTGCCTGCCCTTCTCAACTCGACCCTGCAGCTGCCTGGTTAGGTCTACTGCCATGCTTATCCCAGTAGCGGCTAGTGGATGGCCCTTCGCCTTGAGGCCTCCGCTGAGGTTTACGGGGATTACTCCTCCAATGTAGGTCTGCTCTTCCCTTATCAGCTTGTATCCCTCGCCGGGCTTCGCGAATCCAAGGTCCTCGTACGCCATTATCTCAGCTATCGTGAAGCAGTCGTGGACTTCTGCTAGATCCAGGTATTTCACGGGGTTCTCGGGATCTATGCCAGCCTTCTTGTAGGCTGCCTGTGCAGCTATCTTAGCCGCTGGCAGGTTTGTGAAGTAGGGTCTCCTGGATAGATTGCTAGTGCCGGAGGAGACTCCTATGGCCTCGATCCATACTGGCGAGTCAGTTAGCTTCTCAGCAATCTCCTCGCTCGCTATTACTATGGCTGCGGCGCCGTCCGTTATTGGGCTACAGTCGAATAGCTTGAGCGGCCAGGCGATGTACCTGGATTTGAGGCACTGCTCGAGGGTTATCTGCCTGGGGAACTGGGCCTTGGGGTTGAAGCTTGCATAGTAGTGGTTCTTCACCGCCACCTTGCAGAGGTCCTCTTCCGTCGCCCCGTGCTTCTGCATATAGGCGGTGGCGTATAGGGCGTAGTAGCCTGGGAATGTTAGGCCGAAGTTCTCGAACTCCCAGAAGTAGTTCCCAGCCCTCCCTATGAATTCTACGACAGTGGGGGTCGGGCTCTCATTCATCTTCTCTACTCCCACGACTAGGGCTATGTCGGCTTCTCCAGCTGCTACGGCGTCGTGAGCAGTCTTTATCGCGGCGCTACCCGTAGCGCAGGCGGCTTCTATCCTGTAGGCTGGCTTGCCGGTTAGCCCGGCGTACTCCATTACTACTACTGGGGCTAGGCCCTCGCTGCTCCAGCCTCCCACGTAGCCGGTTACTACTAGGTCTATGTCTTTCTTCTCTATGCCTGCCTCGTCCAGGGCCTGTCTAATGGCCTCGTAGGCGAGCTCGGGTATGTTTACGTCGTTGCGCACTCCGAACTTGGAGTGGCCTGTTCCTACTATGGCTACTCTTCTACCCACTAGTTACGCACCTCTTCTATAGGATGCCTGCTCGTATCCACGTAGGTATCGTGGAGTGTGATATAGCTACGAGTACGGGTGCAAGTACACCGGGGTCGAACAGTATTTATTAAATCCACAGCGGGGCAATGCCACGGATTATAAATGTGTGCCTCTCCCTTGTATTGGATACCGCCTCCTGAAGCGATACTACTCCCCTCAACCCACTAGGAGGAGACGCGTAAGCCAGTCATACACGGGGGTGTTCGGGTAATGGCTCTATTCGAGAAGGCAAAGGAGGCCTTCGAGAAGATATTCGAGAAGGCAAAGGCTAGCCTCCCAGAACTCTCCAGCTGGAACAAGGTATACCAGTTCGTGGTAGAGGATACTGGCGAAGAGTTCTATGTCGAGATAAGCAACGGCCAGATAAAGGTAGTGCAGGGCAAGCACCCCAAGCCCATAGCAACAATAGTGGCCTCGAGCGACGTCTTAGAGAAGATCATAAGCGGCCAGCTAGACGCGATGGCCGCCTTCATGAAGAGGCAGATGAAGATAACCGGTAACGTGCTCGACACAATGAACCTAAAGAAGCTACTAGACGCCGGCCTCAAAGGCTAGAGCAGGGACAGCTCTCCATCATCAACCCTCCCAACTAGATACCCGGTAAACACTCTTTTTACAAGCCCATACACGAAGCTCCTAGACCTCGACAACCCAGTCTCACTAGCCATATAGAGGAGGAACCGGGCAGGCCACCCCTCCTCTATAATCCGAGGCCTCAGACCCACGAGTTTGTACGGCGAAATAAACAGTGCCTCCAACACCCTGCGAGCCAGCCATTCCCCCGTGGGACCCCCCAGCCTAGCCAGGAGTAAGGCTGTCTCAGCCTCCCTCCAGGGATTAGGAGGCATCCACGCCGCATTATCGCTCCCGAACGCTACGTCTCCCACTATCTCTAGTGCTTCCCTGACCGGAGGGATCCCGAGGCCATGCCACATGTTGCTCCTAGGGCATAGCACGAGGCCTATGCCTTTCCCGCGGAGCCGCTCTAAATCGCTGCGAGAGAGATGGGTTCCATGTACAATAGCGTCGAAACCCACCTCTAATGCTAACTCTAGGTCTCCCTTCTCCCGGGCCTCCCTTGTCTCCGCCACATGAGTAAACGCGGGCCTATAAGACTCCACTAAGTGAAGGAGCTCGTCTTTGGCGTGGTCTAGTGGGCTGGAGAGGCCAAGGCCGTCGCATCCATGGGGGAAGCCTGGCCCTGGCCTGCCGAGAACTATGACCCTAATACCGTGAGGCGCTTTCTCAAGGGCTCTCTTGGCTATTAGGCAGCCGCGGCCTCCTCCTTCTCGGAAATCTATGAGTAGGCCGTTGCCAAGGCGCCAAGCCATCCTGTAGTATTCTAGGATAACCTCTTCCAGCTGTGAATGATCCGCCCTTGCTAGTAGCTTATGCTTTAAGCCGTTGGGCGGTGCCACTAGCTTCGCTAGCTCCTCGTCCACACCGTACTCGGGGAATAGGTGGTCGCCGCTATGGACGTGGGCCAGCCCTGGCTGGGGTAGTGCTACTATTTCCCCTGAGCCAGCGGCGTCTAGGGGGCATGAAGCGGTTGTCTCTATTGACTCTATGGTTTCTCCCTGTATGTGTATGCATTTGCCTTCTTCTATTGCTAAGCCCTGTCCTCTCAGTAGGAGGCCTGTCCTGATGTGGCGTGTTTTGGCCATACTTATTATCCCGGGATTGTAAACAATGCCTTCGAGCTGGATTTAGTTGTTAGCTATTGGTGCATGGCTGGTGGAGGCTGATGGCTAACCCTATTGAGGATGTGAAGGGGAGGGTTCTCATAGGCCAGTTGTCGATACTCCTGTATAGCGTCTTCGCCGCCATCCTGGGGAAGACTGCTACGACATTCATACTTGTATTTATACTTATAATTATAATTAGTATAATACAGAACAGGTCCGGTCCTAACCCGGTGGGCCAGGCGAAAACCAAGCCAGAGGTAGTCCTCTCCGGGAGAAAAGTGTTCGAGGAGGAGAAGGCCAGGGAACTGCAGATGAAGGATACAGGCCTCATGGCCGACATGCAAGAGCAGTCCAAGTTCACCATGTATACGAGCCTGGGAATGCTATTGGCCTTCGTATACTTCTTCGCCCTGTGGGGCTACGTCGACGACCTCGAAAGATTGCTGGCCCCTTACCTTGGCCAGGATAGGCTAACAGTTTTCACAGCGTTCCTCATATACTTTGAGGGGCTCTTCATAATAAACCAGCTAGTATACATATGGGCTCTCAGGAAGGTTGGAAAAGTTGTAATGGTCCAAGCACCGCCTAAATACACAGTTACAGATAAGGGCATAGTCTTGAAGGGTTTCACCGGTGGCACTGCGATAACCTTCCCGCTTCCCGAAGACGTTGAGGTGAACGTTAACGAGAAGAGGAGGTTCGTGGAACTAGTAAAGCACTACAAGAAGACCGTGATGAAAATCAGGTTATACACTACCAATCCAAGAAGGCTTGCAGAAGTCATTAAGAGGTATGGTCTTAAGAGGACCTCCTAGAATCACCTAGATCAATATGCTCCTCCACGCCCTGCAACTGTATCCCGAGCCCGCTAGCGGCCTCATAGACCAGCTGCTTCGCCCTACTTATCAGTTCTAGGAGCCTCCGCTTGCTCAGCGCCTGCGCATATATTCTAATCTTAGGCTCAGTCCCGCTAGCCCTGACGAGTATCCAGCTAGAGTCCTTATACGAGATCCTTATCCCGTCTATTTCTAGGATGTCCTGGGCATCCTTTGTTAGGACGGCTTTAACCCTCTCCTCGAGTAGAGGGTAGAGCTTCAGTTTTTCCTCATCCTTACTTAGCTTAATGTTTATCCTAGCTGACGGGTAGAAGGGCAGCCTGTAGATTAGCCCTTGCAGGGTCTCTCCCTCTTCAAGGCTTATCCTCGCTAGGAGAGCCGCCTCGTATATCCCGTCTACCCACGGCCCCCAGCTTGGGTCGATAAGCTTCCAGGGCTCCGCCGCCAGGAGCACGCCCGGTATTTCCTTGAGCTTCTCGTGTAGTTTACCCAGCTTGCTCCTAACGAGTCTGCCGCCCATTTTCTCGACTATCTCCTCGACCTCAATACCAACGTCCACCGATACAACTATGGTGCCCCTCTTATCCCTCAGCTTCCACCAGGCGAACAGGGCTATCACGAGGTCCTGTTTAACAAAGCCCATGCCAGGCACTGCTATTGCGAGCCTGTCAGCGTCTCCGTCATGGGCTAGTAGGCCGTGCACATTGAGGCTCGCGGCCGCTCCGAGGTAGGGTTGTATAGTGTCTGGCCTAGGCTCGGGGTGCCTTCCAGGGAAGAAGCCGTCGTGGTGGCAGTTGAAGCTAACCACCTGCCTGACGCCAATCTCCCTTAAAACCCTGGGAGTAACGTTGCTCGCCGTGCCGTTAGCGCAGTCCACTGCCAGCCTCAGGTCTATTCTAGGATGAGGGACTCTCATCCTCTCAATCAGGTCGAATATATAGTCCTCTAGGGCCTCGTGGCCCTCCACAAGCCTTCCGACATCGTCCCAGGGGGCGTGTAGCTTCTTGAGGTCGCCGTTAAAGATGAGGTTCTCGAGGTCCTGCTCCATCGAGATCGTATACTCCATCCCGCTAGAGTCGAAAACCTTCAACCCGTTATCGGGCGGGGGATTATGGCTCGCAGTAACCATGACTCCCGCCCTGGACTTCATCTTTGGGACAGAGTAGGCGAGCACCGGGGTGGGGACGAGGCCTACATCTATAGCGTCTAGTCCCCCGGCCATTAGGCCGGCCGCTACTAGCTGGGCTAGGAGGGGGCTAGTAGTCCGGATATCATAGCCCACGTTAGCCGTTCCCTCATGTCCCACGTATGCTGCTACGCTGAGGCCTAGCCTGTAGGCTAGCTCCGGGGTTACCTTCTCCAGGTATCTGCCCCGTATTCCTGCGGTCCCAAAGAGGCGGGGCATTCTTCATCCCGTTTCTCTTTCCTTAACAGTTGATAATATCCCGCTCTTGGGGCCGACGTATATGGCTGCTAGCCTCCCCCTGCGGAAGGGGACTACCCTGATATATACTAGTATGTCCGGGCTTGACAGGTTAACCTTTCTTTCGATCCCCTCAGCTATAATTCTTATAGAGTCGATCTTGTGCATCAGCTCTCCTTCTTCACTATAGAGGTGGCCGTCTAGTTTTATAGCGTAGGTGCCCTCGCCAGCGTCGGCAAGAAGATCGTGGACTACTCTGCGTACCTCCTCGACCCTTGGATAGGTTACGGCGTCTACTGGTATGACCCGGAGTATGGGGGTATGGGCTGGAAGGCTCCTCCTAAGCCTTGCAACCGCCTCCCGTGGATCGCCTACCTTGGCTAGTATTAGGCTGGGCCTAGAGTATACTATCTCGACATCGTCTAGTAACCAATAGAGCTGCCTTTCAGCGTCCCTAGCATTGGGCCATCCTGGTAGGTGGGTTACTATGAGGTTGAAGGGTCGCCTAAGCCCTCTCTTCTCCACTATGCACTGCACCATGCGGGGTAGGGGTTTAAGTCGAGTTCATAAGCGTGTCCTACTATTCCCGGAGGGAATAAATTAGTGCGTACCAGGCCACCCTCTATCCCCGGGGTGAGTGCTTTGAAGGAGCCCAGCCTCTACATGGCGTCCCTCGAGGACGTGTTAAGCGGTGACGCGACCGACATCTACTTCAAGAGGACGAAGAGGATCGTTAAGGAGGCGGGACTAGAGGACGTTAGAGTCCGGATGGAAGTACACGCTTACTCCCTCCCGAAGGGTTACGAGTGGGCTGTGCTGGCAGGACTCGAGGAAGCCCTCGCTATACTCAGGGGCAAGCCGGTTAACGTCTACGCCATTCCAGAGGGGACGATATTCTACAAGAAGGAGCCTGTAATGGTCATAGAGGGGAGGTACGCAGACTTCGCTGAGCTCGAGACAGCCATACTAGGAGTGCTGAGGTTCTCCTCCTCGATCGCAACAGCCACGGCTAGGATGAAGAAACTGGCCGGGGACAAGACCCTTCTATACTTCGGCCTCCGAGCCCTCCACCCAGCCGTATACCCAGCAGCGGATAGGGCCGCTTACATAGGCGGGGCAGACGGGGTTAGCGGTGTCCTAGCAGAGAAGTACCTGGGAGTGAAGCCTAAGGGAACCATGCCCCACGCCCTGATAATCACCTTCGGAGACCAGAGGAAAGCTTGGAGATGGTTCGCCGACCTCTACGAGAAGGAGACCCCCGTGATAGCGCTTGTCGACACCTTCGACGACGAGCGCGTCGAGGTGAAAATGGCGGTTGAAGAACTAGGCAAGCGCCTTTGGGGTGTGAGGCTCGACACACCTAGCAGTAGGAGGGGGAAGATGAGGGAGATCGTCGAGGAGGTGAGATGGATACTACGCCTTATGGGGCGCGATGACGTTAAGATAATCGTGAGCGGCGGGATCAATGAAGAGCAAATACTGAGGCTCCGGGACGTGGTCGACGGCTTCGGCGTTGGGACAAGCATCTCAGCCGCTCCCAGCGTGGACCTGAGCATGGACATCGTCGAGGTGGATAGGGGCAACGGCTGGGAGAGGGTGTCAAAGAGGGGCAAGCTTCCAGGCGCTAAGAAACTCTACAAGTGCAACGGGAGAAGAATAGTCGCCCTATTCGGTGAGGAACCAGAGTGTGATGGAGAGCTCGAGGAAGTGACCCGCCTCTATATCAAGGATGGCCAGCTGGTAGAAGACCTGCCCAGCCTAGAGGAAATAAGAAAATACGTTCTTGATCAATTAAAGGAAGTCGAAATAATAGTTTAGGCGGCTCCTTCCCTCGCTATTTTATCAATCGTTGCTTTAACCTCGTCCTTGGAAACAGTTCTAGACGGGTACTCGGGTATCAATCCCTTCGGTTTTACGAACAACACGATGATTATTAGCGCAGCGACTAGTATGTATTCTAGGGCGTTGGCGAAGTTGCCGGGGTCTATACCTAGGGATTCCACGTGGAGGGCCGCAGCTATATCGTTCTTGTAGATTCTTATCGGCCCGATTAGCAGGGCTCCTAGGATAACGGATGATAGTGCAGCGCCCTTGTTGCTACTCATCCCGCCTAGTATCATCAGGGCCCAAGGCCAGAAGGTCCATAGAACCCTGTCAAATATGCTAATCGCTGCCACGCTTGAACCCGCTATCCATGGTGAGAAGCTGTATGCCACACCTGCTAGGGCCGCGATAGCGCTACCAATTATCATGGCATCTCTCCTCACCTTCGCGATATCCTTTCCTATTGCCTCTGCACTAGCCTCGTCGTCCCTGACAGCCCTGAAGAGCCTCCCGCTAGGGCTGTGGTGGAACCTCTCAGCGTAGATGTATACTAGGATTGCTAGGATTAGTATGAATATCGTTGACCATAGTCCAGCATTCCCTGTGAAGCCGAAGGCGTTTGGCACTGTTAGGCCCACTGTGGGGGTCTTACCCATGAGGGGCTTGTAGTACATGGCGAATATCCTAGTTCCCTCGCTGGCTGCTAGAAGCATTATCGCCAGGTAATCTCCCCTAAGCCTTAGGGCCGGATATGAGGCTAGCCAGCCTAGGAGGCCTCCCAGTACCAGGGCGGCTATTACTGAGACTAGTATTATTACTATTGATACCCCCGGCATGTGGGGTAGTATCTCGTTGACCCTGGCCATTAGCTCGGTATTATTGGAGATGACCATTTTGACTGCCTGCCAGCTTGATACGTGCAGCTGGCTTGCCGCTGCGGCTGCTGCTATCCTTGCTGAAAGGTTACCCACGACTATGCCTCCCACGGCGAAGAACATAGCGTGGCCGAAGTCGGGTATCCCGGTCATTCCGGCTTTCACGTTAAGGCCTGCTGTTAAAATATAGTATATTCCTATGAAGCTTATTATCTCCTCTAATAGTACCTCTACATTCACTCCTCACTCACCCCCTCCTCTTCCTTCCTCCCGAAAAGCTTCTTCCACCTCTCACCCTTGAGGAGGCCTGCTAGGCCCTCCGGGGCGAAGAGGAGGGTTATCGCTACTGCGAGCATGCTTATGACCTTACTGTACTTGAATAGCTCGGCGTTCCCGGTCCAGATGGCTAGCCAGTTCGGTATGTATAGTTCTATGTAGCCTATCAGGAGGCCTCCAGCTATGCTACCGAATATGCTGTTTACGCCTCCGATAATGCTCCCGGCGAACGCGCTCACAACTATCTCGTCCGCCGGGCTAGTGGCTGAGATGGGCTTAAGGTTGCCTGCGCCAGCAGCCATGAGCATTAGGTAGCCTGCTAGGCCAGCTGTTAGCCCGCTTATGATCCAAGAAATAGCGTAAACCCTCTCAACGTTTATACCCAGCACTTCCGCGAGTGGCGGGTTTTCAACGCTAGCCCTCATCTTCACTCCTAGGGTTGTCTTGAACAATAGTAGGTATAGTGATACTCCTAGGAGTAGTATTAGAATTACGGAGAATATGAAGGAGCCGCTTATGAATGCTCCCCCGCTAGTTACTATTGTTACGTCGTAGCTAGTCATGCTCATCTTTGTTGACAATACCCCTATTCTCGCAAGTACTTTTCTGACGTCTACGTGGGTGTTGTATATGAATAGGGTAGCTACGAGGAGGAAGTCGTAGGCTAGTGTTGCAATCATTAGCATTAAATAGTCTGCTCCCCTTCTCTGGAGGGGCTTCAGTATTCCGTAGTATTCGACTAGGGCGGCGATCACTCCGAAGGCCATTGCAACGATTACTCCAATTACGTAGAACTCCCAGCTAAAGGGTACAGTTAGGCTGCCTAAGAAGCTGGACTTCGGAGTCAGGTTAGGCTGGGCTCCTGTTGACTGAGCGTAATATGCCATAAGCGTGGCCGCGGCGTATGCCGCGACTAGGCTCAGTCTTGGATGGGCGAAGTTGAATACCTTCGTCGTCATGTAGATAAGAGTAATGCCTAGGCTGAGCAGGGCTAGGACGCTCGCATATATGGTGGTGCTCGTGAACAGGTTCCAATCCATAACAATCCACCCCCACGCTAGACTGCGAGGCCCAGGTAGAGCTTAGCCAAGTCCTTCCTAGCTAGGAGCTGTTCTGCGGGGCCATCAAAAACAATCCTGCCGCTTACAACGAGGACACCCTTATGACCTATCTCGAGGCCGGCCTTAACGTTCTGCTCAACTAGGACAACAGTATAGCCCTGCTCGTTGAGCCTCTTAACGTTGGCCAGCACCTCCTTTGCTATCTTAGGAGCTAGACCAGCCGTTGGCTCGTCAATGAGGAATAGTTTCGGCTTTCTTATCATGCCTATCCCCATCGCGAGCATCTGCCTCTCTCCTCCACTCATAGTACCAGCTTTTTGGTACATTCTCTCCCTTAGCCTGGGGAAGGTTTCGAATACCTCATTGATCCTCTTCTCCAACTCGTCCTTAGGGAGGTCGTGGCCGGCCAGCCTAAGGTTCTCTATTACTGTGAGGTTTGCGAATATGTTGTTTAGCTGGAATATGAAGGCCATCCCGAGCTTTGCCCGCTCGTGAGGCGGTAGGCCAGTGATGTCCTTGCCCTCGAATATTACCTTGCCAGAGTACACCGTCGTCAGGCCGAAGAGCGTTTTGAGCAGGGTACTCTTACCAGCACCATTAGGGCCTACTATAACAGTGATTTTGCCCCGGGGAATCTCGAGGCTCACATCGAATAGGGTTTGCAGTTTCTCGTAGCCAGCGTTTACGTTTTCAAGCCTCATAATAGGCTCTTCCTCTGCCACGGCTATCCACCCAGATAGCTTTCTAGGACTAGCGGGTTGTTGAGTACCTCGTCGGGCTTGCCCTCCGCTATGACCTCTCCCATGTTCATAGCGTAGGCGTAATCCATGTACTTCGCTACTAGCCCGATTCTGTGCTCAATTATAAGGAAGGTCACGTGCTGTTCCCTAGCCAGCTTTATAATCTTCTGGAATAGCTCGGTTACGAGCCTCGGGTTTACGCCAGCCGCCGGCTCGTCCATTATGATAGTGTCAGCTCCCTTCATTATAGCCCTAGCAATCTCCAAGAGCTTTAACTGCCCGCCGCTTAGATCCCCGGCCCTATCGTCCCACTTCGCTAGTAGTCCAACCCAGTCAAGTATTGATAGGGCCCTCTCCAAGGCCTTCCTCTCATAGCCGATCCAGGCCCTCTTATAGATGCCAGCGATATAGGGGTTCTCTCCAGGGTTACCCTCAGCGGCTGCGAGAACGTTCTCTAAGACTGTTAGGTTAGGGAAGGGTCTAGGTATCTGGAAGGTTCGTACTAGGCCCATTTTTACTCTCTCGTGAGGGGGGAGATGGGTTATCTCTCTCCCCTTGAATATGACCTTACCCTCATCGGGCTTGATGAACCCGGAGATAACGTTTACGAGCGTGGTCTTACCGCTACCGTTAGGGCCTATGAGAAGTGTAATCTTACCCTTCCTAAGCTTAATATTAACCTTATTGAGGGCTACTATACCCCCGAATCTTTTGACTATATCCACGGTCTCCAGTACTACCTCCTCCCCTTGAGAGGCCTGAAGCCTCTCGTGCTCCTGGCCAGCGTAAGCCATGCTGCTACACCCTCCATCCCCGCGAGGGTGGGATTACGAGGGCTATGCAAGGGTGGAACTACGAGGCCACTATAAATACACCGGTTTATCATACACGATGGCACTGTGAGGGGGAAAAAGTTAAATTGGAAAATTTATTAGTTTTTTAAGTGGAGATTACTTCTTAGCGACGTAAACTGCGCCAATAATTATTATAATCAGTATTATGATCCCTGCTATTAGGGCAGTGTTGCCGCCTTTACCTCCACCAGTCTTAGCTTCTTTGGTGAACTTCTCGTTGAAGAGGTCGACATAAGTTTTCCCGTTTGCCAGTTTGAGGAACTCGACCTTATTTTCTAGCCCCTTATACTTGCCAGCCTTAACCCAAGCGTACTTACCGCTAGTCTCATTCTTTAATACCACCCAGAAGTCGTAGTCTGCGGTCGCCCTGTCGCCTGCCTTGTTGAGCGGGAACTTCCCGGTTGCCGCGAACTTTGCGAACTCATCGCTCTGGGTTATCTCCGGTAGGAATTGCTTGACCTTGTTGACTAGAGCGTTCATATCATTGGATGGGCCAGCCTTTAGTAAAGCTAGAGTTATCGCGACCACCGCGTCGTGAGCTGCCAGGGAGTAGGCGTCTGGCTCTACGCCCAGCTTCTGCTTTACGTACTGTGCAACCTTAGCCTGCTCCTGGGTTGCCGCAGGGCTGAATATTGGATTTATGAAGAGTGTCTCCGCTGCGAAGGCACCGCTTACCGGGTCGTCTACTATCTCTGTAAGTAGCGCTGTGCCGTCGCTACCGATCCAGGCTACCTTGCCGGGGTTGGGGTATTTCCTAGCCTCTACGAAGAGGTCCTTCGCCTCGTTGAAGGCTATTAGAATTACAGCTACCTCGTTTGGCTTGTACTCCTTGAGTAGCTTGCCCAGCTCGTTGTTTAGGTTCGTCGCAATGCTTGAGAACGCGGGGCTCTCGGCGTTGTAGGTGTATATCTTCTCCACTTTGATGCCCTCATCCTCTAGGACTTTCTTTGTCGCATCCCTGAGGCCGTTGCCCCAGGTGTCACCCCTGTTTATGATGACAACCGCCTTAAGGCCCAGCTTCTGGGCTAGTGCTCCAATCGCCTTGCTCTGCACATCGTCAGCGGGGCAGAACCTGAACACGTTATCATTGGGTATCGCTAGCTCTATCGCAGTGCTGCTGGGGCTTATGATTAGGACGTTCTGCTGGTCCGCTGGTCCCTTAACCTTCTTGACCTCGGCGCTAGTCATGGGGCCTACTATGAACTTCACTCCCTGGGCTACTAGGCTGCTGAACTTCTGGACCGCCACGTCTGGCTTTGTCTGGGTGTCTTCTACTATTAGCTGGAGCCTGAACCAGGCGTTCTTCTCCTTAAGGTACTGGTTCATTTCTTGTACTGCGAATTCCACGGCTGCCTGGGCTCTCTCACCATAGCTCTGGAGGTCTCCGGTTAGGGGTAGTAGTGCTCCAATCTTTATGGTGACCGGTTGTTGCTGGGCCGATGCTACCCCTGCTAGGACGGGCGCCGCTACGAATAGTAGCGCCATTACTAGAGCTATCCATTTGGCCTTCACGATTTACACACCCCACTCTAATGGGGTTGCCTGGAAGATTCTGTTACCATTTATAGCTTAAAAAGAATGTGTTTCTCATGTGATAATATAGGATGATTACTGTGGAACAGGCTAGCGTATAGCTCTCTAAACTTTGAAGCCCTCCCTCTTCATATGGGCCTTAATAGTCTTCTCTAGTTCCTCGCGGGACACGCTACCTAGGATAGTGTCGACCACTTCCCCACGCCTTATTATCACGATTGTAGGGATGTGCTGTACATTATACTTATCCGCTATCGTGTAGCTCCTATCAACATCTACCCTCGCGAAGGCCACTCCGGGCCTAGATAGCCGGAGTGCTACGTCGCGGAAGGTTTCAAGGAATGTTATACACGGCCCGCACCAGTCTGCGGTGAAGTAGAGCACCACTACCTTGTTCTCCTTAAGGAGATTGTCCAGATCCTTCCTAGTGATCTCTGGCACCGGGTCTTCAGCCATTTTCTCGACATGGAGCGCCCTCTTCTCCAGCTCGCTGGCCAGGCGTTTTGCCAGATCCTTGACGTCATCCACTTTCTCCACCCCTGCCCAGGCCACGTAGCCGAGCTGGCCATAATTAATGTGGAGGCTAGCAAGGCCTATTCCGCATGTTGAACCCGTGTTAGGGTTTTTAATGGTCCCGGACTTCTATTTTCTAGCCAGAGGGAGAATACTATGGCGATTAAACCCTCAACTCTATCCCGCCGCTCAGCAGAAACTGGCACGCTGCCCCCGCCGGGCCGCCTAGTGACCATCGACGGCAAACCCTACGTTGAGATTGCTGGAAGGAGGATACCTATCGGCGGGAAGCTCCCCAAGCTCCGGCCCGGCGAGAAGCACATACGAGTCACCAGCACCCTATGCCCGTACTGCATGAGGCTCATACCCGGCAGGATCTTTGAGAGGGACGGCAAGGTCTACATCCGTAAGGTCTGCCCGGAGCACGGAGAGTTCGAGGAGTTATACTTTGGCGACGCCAAGCTCTACTATAGATTTATGAAGTATGAGGAGTCGGGCAAGGGTGCAGGCAAGGTTAAAGCCTACGTGGGCCTCTCAGCCCCATGCCCCTTCAACTGCGGCCTATGCGCTATGCACGAGAACCATACGGCGCTGGCTAACCTAGTCGTGACCAATAGGTGCGACCTATCATGCTTCTACTGCTTCTTCTACGCCGAGAAGGCTGGCTACGTCTACGAGCCGACCATAGAACAGCTCCGCTTCCAGATAAGGCAGTTGAAGAAGCAGGCAGTAACCCTCGCTGTCCAGATCACCGGCGGAGAGCCTATGATGAGGCGTGACCTTGTCGACGTCGTCAGGATGCTCAAGGAGGAGGGGGTAAAGCACGTCCAACTAAACACTAATGGTATATGGTTCGCTAAGACATTCTTCGACGACCCCGAGCTAGCCGTCTCCTATACTAGGCAGCTGAGAGAGGCAGGGGTAAACACCGTCTACATGAGCTTCGACGGCGTGTCTCCTAAGGCCAACTGGAAGAATCACTGGGAGGTCCCGTTCACCTTCGAGGTATTCAGGAGGGCAAGTATGACCAGCGTGGTGCTCGTGCCCACAGTGATAAAGGGCATGAACGACCACGAGCTAGGCGACATCATCAGGTTCGGAGCGAAACACATGGACATCGTGAGGAGCGTGAACTTCCAGCCCGTAAGCCTAAGCGGGCAACTGAAGAAGAAGGAGAGGGAGAAGATGAGGATAACAATAGCAGACGCCATACACAGGATAGACGAGCAGACAGATCACCAAATACCGCCCGAGGCATGGTTCCCCATACCCGTCGCCGCAAAGTTCGCCAAGTTCATAGAAGCATGGACCGGTATACCGCAATTCTGCATGGCGAACCACCCCATGTGCGGTGCTGGGACCTACATCTTCGTGGAGAAGGATGAGAACGGCCTACCCAGAAGATTCATACCGATAACCGAGTTCTTCGACGTAGAGGGCTTCATAGAGTGGCTCGACGAGAAGAGGCTATACCTGCTCGACGGGAAGAGCAAAAAGATACTCATGCTAAAGGGCGCCATCGACCTAAGGAAGTTCACCGATACCAAGAAGATGCCGAAGGAGCTGAGCTTCACTAAGCTATTATGGAACGTTTTCATAAAGAGGAACTACGACGCCCTCGGACAACTCCACTACCACATGATGTTCCTCGGAATGATGCACTTCATGGACCTCTACAACTACGACGTCACCCGGGTAAGGAGGTGCAACATACACTACACCTCACCCGACGGCAGGATCATACCCTTCTGCGCCTACAACGTGATGGAGTCAATCTACAGAGACCACATACTAAAGCAGTACGCAAGAGACCTAGACGCTTACAACAAGGAGCTTGAGATAAAGGGCTTCAACCCCGGCGAGAAATACGACAGGAGCAAGTACATCCTAAAGATGAAGAACCACCCCATCTACAAGGAGGCATACAAGGGGATAATCTTCTAGTAGAGGGGCCTCCGAGGCCACAACACCTCATACCGGGCACTAACCCAGGAGCCCCCGCAGAGTG
>JALVJB010000008.1 GCA_027034115.1 Acidilobaceae archaeon
TAATCCAGTCAACTATTCCACTACTATGCCCGAGGACGATGTCCCCAGGTTTCAGGCCGGTAGGCTCCGGGTGGCTATAGCCTCCGCCGCTCGAGAAGGCCTGGACCACGCTCGCAGAGTAGAGGAGAGCGATTAGGCCCACTATTAGGAGGCTAGCATATAGCCTCTTACGTTCCACTATAAGGACACCGTTTACAGGCATGTGGCTATGCAAGGGGGTATTTCAAAGTAAAACTTCTAGAATACTCTTAGATGGATACCTACGCCGCTTATTAAACCGCCGCCGACGAGCTCCTAGTGCTAAAGGCGGAGGCGGACTACAACGAATACGAACAAGCCGAGAAACGGGGGCAGGAATAGTAGGAGAAGAGCTCACAGAGGAGGTAGTCGTAGGTATAAGCGGAGTGGATGGATTGCTTATCGAAAAGTCCTGGTTGCTAGGAGGTCTGTGAGGAGTATCTATGGAGTTGCCGGTGTTAGCATAGGGCTTGCTCTTGTGGGATATCTCCTCTATTATCTTGTCTACCCGAGTAGTGTCGTCATGTTTGAGGCTCTCGTGTGGAGTATCGAGGCCATAGCTTTCTCGAGTGTAGCCTATGCGCTCCACATTGCTAGTACTAGGACTGTTGCCAGGCGGGAGAGATACGAGGTCTTGAGGGCAGAGGCCCTCGCTAGTCTTACCGTCGCAGTGGTTGGCATTATCGTGTCTGGCTTCTATATGTATAAGGCGGTAGCCAGGCGGGAGGCGGAGCCCACTCCCTGGTGGCTGGGCCTCTACCCCCTCGTCTCTGCCATGGTGAGCTTCTATCTTGAGAGGCTCCTCCACTCGAGGGCTCGGGGCCTCGAGGTTAGGCTTGTCGCTGTACGGGCTATTACGAGCAAGCTACGCTACGATGTGCTAATAGAGGCCCTTGGAGGCCTAGCTATAATCCTCGGCTACCTAGCAAGGGAGCCCTTAGTGGAGACTGCTGCTGTCTTAATAGTTTCCCCCTACGTGCTCTACGGCCTAGCTAGTCTTGCACTAGAGCACCTAGAGTACCTCGTGGGGCCTGGGCCCTTCAGGGAGAGGAGGAGGATTGGCCAGGCTATCAGGAGGATTGCTCTCTCGAGGGGTGTGAGGGTTGTTAAGGCTAGGGTTGAATCCTACGGGACCTTTGCCGAGGCCGAGATATGGGTTGAGATGCCCGGCGACATACCGCTCTCGGAGGCCCATGAGAGGGCCCGTAGCCTTGCCAGAGACCTGATACACTCTATTCCAGACCTGTTGAGGGTTGTAGTCGTCCCGGTCCCCTCCCAGGTGCTACCCCGGCGTAGGAGCTATTCTCGCCGCCCAGCGCCCATGGCGAGGGCGAATCGTAGGACTCTCGAATCATAGCCCTCCGGGGTTCTACCCTCCCAGAGGTCGTCGAGAGCGAAGTGCAGGTCTACCAGTAGTACGGCGTCTGGACCGTAGAGGCATTCGACGAGGCGTTTTAGGAGAAGCCTGCCTTTTGGCCTCTGCCAGTCGTGGGCTCCATAGCCCGGGATCCTCATTCCGGCTTTCCAAGCGTCGAAGAGGGGGCTTGGGCATTTCTCGTAGGCTTCCCTGATGAATCCTTCTGGGAGCCTTCGGGGATAGTCGATTAGGGATTGTATTATGCTGGGGGCATCCTGGGGGACCCTCAGGTTTAGCTCCCTGATCATCCTGTAGGCGTAGTATAGGTGGGTCCTTCTATCGGGCATGGCTTGTGGGTCCCCTCCTCTTGCCCTGTGGCTCCAGGCTGTCATGCGGGTGTGGGAGAGGTTTTACGGGCAATCCTTATAGTGTTGCTAGTCGATTTATATCGGTGGCAGTTATAGGTGCGGAGAGTTGGAGTGCGCCGTTGAGGCCAGGAACCTAGTAAAGGTCTACCCTGGGGGAGTGAGGGCTGTCGACGGGGTGTCATTCTGCATAAGGCCCGGTGAGATATTCTCCCTCCTCGGCCCTAACGGGGCGGGTAAGACTACGACTGTGAGAATGCTCTCCACTCTTGCACGGCCGACTAGTGGGGACGCGTTGATAATGGGTCATAGCGTTGTCCGGGAGCCGGACCGTGTGAGGGAGGTTATCGGAGTCGTCCCCCAGGACCTCACAAGTGACGATG
>JALVJB010000009.1 GCA_027034115.1 Acidilobaceae archaeon
CTCATACCGCTGGCCCATTTGAATATGAGGTATCCTACTGGGTCGAACCATGCCTTCTCGAACGCTTGTCGAGTAGCGGCGGCGACGAGCCCGTCTAGGAAGAAGCCAGTGGTCACTATTGTTAGGAAGAGAATGTGTACGACATAGTATACCGGGTCCCTGGGCAGGTTCGGCGTTAGCTGCTTAGCCCTCCTAATAATGGCGATAGTGCTCCCGATGATAACCATTAGCCCCGCAATATTGTTGAGTAGCTTGTAGACCATCCATACTTCGCCGACGAGTATCCTCGTAACGTGGAGGTCGATAGCTCTCAGGGTGGTCGCGATTAGTAGCCAGAGCATTCCACCGTAGATGAGGAGGTGCATTGTCCCGGGGAACCGGTGGCGTAGGACCTTCCACTGGAATAATGCGTACTTGGTGAAGTACTTTACCCTGAGCCCCAATGGCTTATACTGGATCTTCTCTCCTCCATAGGTCCATCTCTTGTAGGCCTCGTAGAGGCTCCATAATAACACTACTACCGTTATGGTAGATACTATGTAGACCACAGGCTCGAGGTCCTCGACCATTGCGAAGTGCTGGATCTCCACTACAGGCAGACTACGTCACCCCGCTACACTACAATTAAGAGGGGGACAATGAGGCCTCAGCATGACTCGTATAGGTCACGCCGATACTACCAAGTTATAAATCCACAACCCCCTCCCCGCCCCCTCCAACCCTAATTAGCCCCAGCCCTTCACTCAATCCCCCTACAGGGGGTCAGGTATCGTAGCAAAGAAGAAACACCGCAGCCTCGACGAATTCATCAGCAGCCTCAACGAGAAGATAAACGGGCAGGCAGGGAAGCCCGAGAGGAAAACTAAGAAGACCGTTCCCATGGGTAAGCGCGTAAGCCTTGAGGCGTTCCTCCAACCGGGCAAAAGCAGGCCAGGGAAAGACAGGGTATCCACTTTCAGAAAGCAAGAAGCGCGGGGAGAGAAACCTCCCATAATGCAGCCCGAGCTCAAGGTGAAACCTCTAGAGAATAGCGAGCGCGAGAACGGGAAGGAGCCAACACGAGATATTGTGACGGATAACCTATTATTGCTTAATAGTAAAAACGAGGATTCAAGTAATATACCTTCTTGGAGTCTTGGAGTCAAGGATGAATATGCTAGCAGCGTTGAGGGTTACCTCCTTGATGTCAGGTATGAGGGGGGCCTGGGCAAGGCTGTGGCCCTCATACTGGAAGGGGATAAGCTGGTAAAGTGGATAGATAGGACTGGGCATAGGCCCTACTTTCTCACGGATGCCTCTCCAGAAGAACTCGGGAACGCTAGGCCTCCCATAGCAAGGGATGAGAGGGTAGTCGGCCTAGAAGTGGTTACGAAGATCCACCCTATACGGCAGGAGAAGGTTAGGCTCACGAAGATAATCGTATCAGACCCTCTGGTTGTCCGGGACCTGAGGGAGAGGGTGCGGGAGGCCGGGTTTAACTATTGGGAGGCCGATATCAAATATCACCACAACTACGTCTTGGACCATGGCCTGATCCCAGGCATGTCCTATAGGGTTAACGATGACTGGGAGCCACGGTGGGATACTAGGGATACTGGGCTCGTCGACACAGTATTCGCTTCTGAATCCGAGGAGTTCAAGGAGCTTGCGAGGAGGTGGGAGCCTGTTTTCGAGGCTCCCCCGCCGGATCCGCCGAGGCTTGCCGTTGACATAGAGGTCTACTCCCCAGACCCCAACGAGCTCCCCGATCCCCGTACGGCGCCATACCCCGTGATTAGCGTGGGACTAGCCGACAATAGAGGGCTACGCAAGGTTCTATTGCTGGCGAGGGACGACGTTTCCCAGGGGAACTTGGAAAACGTTGAAGGTGAAGTAGAGGTATTCGAAGACGAGGAGTCAATGCTACTAGAAGCCCTCAGGATAATGGAGAAGTATCCGGTCATACTGACTTTCAACGGCGATAACTTCGACCTACCATACCTCTATAATAGGCTAGTATCGCTGGGCGTGGACCCCAGAGTGATGCCATTCGAGTTCAAGCAAGACTACGTCACGTTCCGCAACAATCTACACGTGGACCTGCACAGGCTCTTCGACATTAGGGCACTCCAAGTATACGCCTTCGGAAACGCATACCGGGAGAAGAGCCTCGACGCCGTGGCAGAAGCACTACTAGGCAAGAAGAAGATCTCCCACGACAAGCCAATATCAGAGCTCAGCCTAGAGGACCTCGCCAAGTACAACCTGCAGGACGCAGTGCTCACAGTCGAGCTAACCACGTATGCCAACAACCTCGTGTGGAACCTCACGATCCTACTAATGCGTATCAGCAAGCTAGGCCTAGAAGACGTCACCAGGACGCAGGTGTCAGGGTGGATTAAGAGCCTAATAAACTGGGAGCACAGGAGGAGGAACTACCTCATACCCGGCAAGGAGGAGATAGCCAAGTACGGTCGGATGGCAAGGAGCACAGCCATAATAAAAGACAAGAAGTATAAGGGGGCCAAGGTACTCCAGCCACCCCAGGGAGTGTTCTTCAACATAACAGTCCTAGACTTCGCTAGCCTATATCCCTCGATAATAAAGAACTGGAACCTAAGCTACGAGACCGTGAACAACCCGTACTGTAAGGGAGAGAAGATAGAGGTCCCAGAGGTCGGCCACGAGGTATGCATGTCAATAAAAGGCATATCAAGCCTCATAGTCGGACTACTCAAAGAATTCAGGGTTCGAATCTACAAGAGGAAAGCCAAGGACAAGAGCCTCCCCGAGACGGAGAGGAAATGGTACAATACTGTTCAGGCGGCAATGAAGGTTTACATAAACGCGAGCTACGGTGTCTTCGGCACCGAGAGCTTCCACCTGTACTCTCTAGCAGTAGCCGAGAGCGTCACAGCTATCGGCCGCACAGTGCTCACCGCGACCGAGAGGAAGGCAAGAGAACTCGACCTAGTCATACTCTATGGTGATACAGACAGCGTCTTCCTATGGGACCCGCCTAGAGAGAGGATGGAGGAGCTTACCAGGTATATCAAGGAGAAGTTCGATCTGGACCTCGAGGTCGATAAGGAGTTCCGCCTAGCCCTCTTCTCCGGGCTAAAGAAGAACTACATAGGAATAACGAGGGAGGGTCAAGTAGTAATCAAGGGAATGGTTGGAAAAAAGAGTAACACGCCCGAGTTCATAAAGAAGGAGTTCCAGAAAGCAGTATCCACACTCTCCAACGTGAAAGAGCCTGGAGACGTGGTAACACTGATAGACGCGATGAGAGGGCACCTACAAGATATATACAAGAGGCTGAAGAAGAGGGCCTACACCCTAGACGAGCTAGCGATTAGGGTAATGCTCTCAAAGGATCCCAAGGACTATAAGAAGAACACCCCGCAACACGTGAAGGCAGCCCTACTCCTAAGAAAATACGGTATAAGGGTTGGGAGGGGTTCAGTCGTAGCCTTCGTTAAAACCAGGGACAGCCTCGGCGTTAAGCCGGTAAAACTGGCGAAGCTTGTAGAGGTTGACACGGGCAAGTACTTCGAATACGTGAAGGCAGTTTTCGAGCAGATTATGATGGCGTTCGGAGTGAAATGGCAGAGCCTCGGGAGCACGACAACCCTAGCGGACATAATCGCTACCGGGTGAGCCTGGCGAGGCCCTCTAGTCTGGAATCCATTAATAGGGGGATAACATACTATATCATAACCTACATGGTGGCAGGCCAGTGCTCACTCATAGAGCACTCTCTAAAACACTAGCATACACAATAATAATCATTGTAATTATAGGGGTAATAGCTGGAGCTTACGCTCTCACAAGGGGAGGGGGTGGGGGCAAGAAAGGCCTCCAGACTACCACGACATCCCCGATACCAACCTACAAGAAGCTGGTAATAGGTGTTGTCGCGAGCAAGATAGTGCTAGACCCGGCAATAGCTCATGATTATGCTTCATGGTTCATACTATCCAAGACAATGGAAGGACTAGTGAGGATAAACCCGAGGACCGGGAGCATAGAGCCCGGGCTAGCGGTCAAATGGTACTCGCCCGACAATGGTAAGACATGGATATTCATACTAAGGAAGAACCTCAAGTTCGCCGATGGAACACCCTGCACAGCTAAGGACGTTGTGAGAAGCATTCAAAGAGTAATGATACTGGGAGGCCACTACTCCTGGCTCGTAACATCATTCGTTTTCGATGTGAGAGCGATAAATGACACCGCCGTTAAAATAGTGTTGAAGACTCCCGTACAGGACTTCCCAGCCTTCACCTCCACTCCAGTATACTACGTGGTGAGCCCCAGCTACCCATTCCAGAACCCTCTCCCCGGCGCAACATTCGGCGGCGTCGGCCCCTACAAGATAAAGGCGGTAACAATTAACGAGGTGGACCTCGTAGTAAACAGTAATTATTACGGCGAGAAGCCGCACGCCCAGGAGCTCATAGTCAAAATCTACTCCTCAAGCAAGGCGCTAGCAACAGCCCTAGAGAAAGGAGAAATAGACATAGCATGGTGGGGCCTCTCACCAGATGACGCACAATTGCTTAAGTCTAAGGGCTACAAGATTCTTGAAAGCGAGAAATCAGCGGTAGCACTCCTAGTGCCTAACTTAGAACCTGGAAAGCCGACCTCTAACAAGCTCGTAAGGGAAGCCCTAGCCTATGCTATAGACCAGGCCTCGCTTTCAAGCCAGTACGACGGGAGCCTGGATAATCCAGTGCTAAGCGTTATTCCCACCGGATACCTGGGCTATAAGCCAGTCTTCGAGAAGTACAAGGGTCTAAAGCAGGAAAAAGCCAGAGAACTCCTTGCGAAGGCAGGATACAATGAATCTAACAAGTTACACCTGGTCCTGGTAACCTCCTCCTCCGTCTTCGGATCAGGCATTGTTAACTTAGCTAAACTAGTCAAGAAGCAGTTAGAAGCTACAGGAGTGATAACGGTTGAGATCCACGACTTAACCCACGGGGCTCTACACAAAGCGCTCATGGAAGGGACCTACGATCTGGCCCTGCTAACTATCTACCCGGTATACCCCGACCCGACATTTTACATAATGATCACGCTCTACAGTAAGGCAAACAGTAATCTCGGGATAATGTACTCGAACCCTCAGGTTGACGCTAGCATTGAGAGACTGCTAGGAAGCGTTGATTATAGCCTCCGCCAGGCAGTATTCGAGAAGATACAGGAAACTGCCCTAGCGGGCGACATACCTGTTATACCATTAATCGAGTACCCAACGCTAGCCGCCGTGAAGCCAGGAATCAGGGGAGTGGCCATACTACCTAACATGCTCCTATCCACGCCCTAGCGGGGAATAACTTAACCCTCCCATAGCCCTCCCATTTCTCATGGGGCTGTGAAGAGCGACTTCGGAACAGACGCCCCCCTAACCCTGAAAGGTAGGGGCGTGGGCGCGTGAAGAACCGTGTGAGGGCGGAGCCCCCTAGCAGTTAACAACACGGATAGCATCGTTCCCCTGGAACAGGTCCTCGAGCCTCTCCCTTAGGCTTCCTGCGGCGAATATCGTGATATTATTGAGGTAATCCGAGCCCCCGGCGAGCATGCTTGCCAGGGCGTAGTAGAAGGCCACAAGACCGCTGTCACTCTCAGCAACGATAGCTGCTCTAGCATCGCCCGGAGAATAATAAGAGACGGGAACCTCTAACCCATAGGAAGTACCTATGTAAGCGTTCTCGACAATATCGTCGCCGTCGAATTCCTCTCGGGCCCTCCTCCTACACTCGGCGTGGGGAGGAGACTCGATAAGGCTCACGAAAACCTCCGCTGCGAGAAGAGCCATCATCCCCCTATCCGTCAACCTGTAATGGAGCTCTCTCCCACGCCTCGAAACACTAACTACTCCCGAGTCGAGAAGCCTTCCCAGAACCTCCTTGGCAACTAGAGAGTTCAGGTTGCAAGCATTCATGACGTGCGTCTTCTTGGCGGGACCCCCAGAGAGGAGGCGTAACAGACAGTAAAACACTTCAAAGCGCCCACGGTAGCGGCGTCCAATAGAATATGACAACGCGTGTGACACCGTTCAAGGCTCGTGGGCTCGGGGCCTAATAATCACGATCGACTAGTCTCTACGAGGAGCAGGTCTTACACGCTATGGTGTAATGGTGGGCCCGCGGGGATTTGAACCCCGGACCACGGGGTCCCGAGTCGGGCGCCTCCCCTCCATGGGGGCTCCGGCGTACCCCGCATCCTAGCCAGGCTAGACGACGGGCCCAGCCAGAGGCCTACCCCTTTAACAGTCTCACCCCTTCCCGGGGTTTTTATCGTGTAGGGTCGCCTATATTAGACTCGAGCCATATAGACCTCCTTCTGGGTGTCGTCTATTGTCTACAAGGCCTAGGGACTACG
>JALVJB010000010.1 GCA_027034115.1 Acidilobaceae archaeon
TCGGTCTCATACTGGACCGGGGCAGTTGCCCTCGAGCCCGGGGAGGGTTATCAGGTAAATGCGAACCTTGGGAGGAGCTTGGAGGGTAGGAGGAGGGCTGGCGTTATAGTACACTCCCCCTACCATGATGCGTCATTCAGGGTGATCGCGGGGGGTTCTCAGCCGGAGACAGCTGTAGGAGAGGGTAGCCACTATATTGAAGCCTCGATACCCTACAAGGGGTCGCCTGTCCCCGTCTACATCCGCTACGAGGACCCGGGTTACCGCTTCTACCCGAGGATAGCAGTTGTATCCGACGTCTTCGTAGCAGAGGTTAAGGCTCCCGAGCCGAGGCCACGGCTGGTTGTGGAGAAGGTATCGGCTAGGGATTCTAGGGTGGTTATTGAGGGCTATGTTGAAAACGTTGGTGACGACGTCTTAGAGCCCTCTATGCTCGTAGTCCTAGCCCTGGGCGTGAGGCTCGCCAGGAAGAAGCTCCCTCGTCTCGAGCCGGGCGGGAGGACAAGCTTCCGAGTGGAGTTCGCTATAGACAGGCTTCCCATAAGGCCTAGTAGGGCTAATGTGAGGCTCGTCTGGAGACGGCTTGGCGAGACGAGGATAGTCTCCAGGGAGGTCTCACTCCCTACCGCCCCCTCTTGAAGATGTACTCTCTTAGGGGTTTTGCGAGATTGTAGCAGTCCATACCCTTCTCTAAGAGGCCCATCTCAAGTAGCTCCTCGATTCTAGCCTGAGGGTCCCTCACCCCCAGTTTCTCCAGCTCCATTATCGCTCGCAGGTCCCCGACGGACACGTTCTTGTAGAAGTAGTCGAAGACCATTCTCTGCTCCTTGTCGAGCCTCCTGGCTCGCTCGAAAAGCTCGCTAGCACGTAGCAGGTCCTCCTCCATAAGCCTCCTCCCGCGCTCCACCTATTACTCGTGTTAGAGGATTAGGAGGGTTAAATTGGAGGGGTGTAGGTGGCCAGGCTACTGAGGAGGATAGCCGAGGAGGTACTCGGCCCGGGTAAGGCTGTGAAGGTGTGGTCCAGGATCGACATAGTCGGGGACATAGCCGTCATTAAGAAGCCCTTCACCCCCGATGTAACCGTCGAGGACCTACGGCGCCTGGGAGAGGAGCTAGTTAGGAGGCTCCCCTACATCCGAAGCGTGTGGCTCGCCGCCAGCCCGGTGGAGGGAGCCTACAAGACGAGGGAATACATCCACCTGGCCGGGGAGGAGAGGAGCGACACGGTATACGTCGAGCACGGTTGCAGGTTCCACGTAGATATTAGGAGGGTGTTCATTACTCCCCGCTTAAACTACGAGCACCTCCGCGTCGCTCGCCTCGTGGGGAGAGGGGAGACTGTTTCAAACATGTTCGCAGGGGCCGGCCTCTTCTCAGTCATAATAGCCTGTAAGTCCAGGCCCCGAAAGGTCTACAGCATAGACGTTAACCCTCACGCCTACGAGTTCATGGTTGAGAACGCTAGGCTCAACAGGGTCGAGGACGTGGTTGAACCCATACTGGGAGATGCCCGCGACGTGATAGAGTCAGGGCTCTCCGGGACTAGTGATAGGGTCCTAATGCCCCTCCCCGAGCTAGCCATAGAGTATCTACCCTACGCCCTCGACGCGTTGAGAAAGGGGAGAGGAGTGGTGCACGTCTACCTCCACGTGCACTACGCAAAGGGGGAGGACCCGCTGGAAAAATCGGCTCGCCTCGTAGCTAGGAGGCTAGAGGAACTAGGCGTTAGCGATTATAGAATAAGCCTGGTTAGGCGTGTAAGGCCCGTGGGGCCCAGGACTCTACAGACAGTGGTCGACGTGGTGATAGCGTAGTGGCTAGGAGCTGGGAGTGGTCGAAGCGGAAGGCGTCCAAGGCTATAGTGGAGGAGAGGGATGTGGGCTACCTAGACCCCGGCATAGCCAGTATACTAGAGAGGCTAAACTCCCTTCCAGGACTCGCCACGACCAGCAGTTGCATAGGGCGGGTCGCACTGGTAGAGGGGAGAGTGCACTGGGGCAGGGACGAGGACTCCCGCATACTCTATAAGACCCACGGCGAGGTCACGGTTGAGGAGATAGTGAGAGTCCTCTCGCGGGGGACCCCCGACGTCTGGCTAAAGGCAACGGGGCCGA
>JALVJB010000011.1 GCA_027034115.1 Acidilobaceae archaeon
ACTATGACATAGTGCACTTTCCTACCCTCACGCCTCTTAGCAAGCACTCCCCGCTCCACGAGCCTCCTCAGGATAGCGTAAAGCCTACCCTTGCTGAGACCCGTATGCTCCATTAACTCTCCCGGGGTATCTATGCCCGTCTTAACTAAACTCAGTATGAGCGCCTCAGCGTCATCACTGTCCTGTGGTTCCTGCCCCTTCTCGCTCCTCTCCTCGAGAGAAGCTATGATAGCCTCAAGCTCCTCGAGCCTGGCCTCTAGAGCCTCTTTCTCGCCCCTAAGCGAGTCTAGCTCTGAGCGGAGGGATTGGATGGCGCCGTCAGACTTGTCCGCTATGTCTAACGCGGTGCTGGCCTTGTACTCGCAGTCATCTATTCTAGCCTTGAGCTCGGCTATCTCCTCTCGGAGCCTCCCTACTTCAGCTTTTACCTTTGATAGGGTGTTCCCCAGCTCTTCGAGATCCGTCTTGTCGAAGCCGAAGAGTATCTTGGCTAGTCCCAAAACGAGTACACCCGATATGGTGGTTGCCTCTGCAACAGTTACCCGGGGTGTGGGTAGATAATAGCGGGGTAACACTACTCTACGGAGTACCTGGCGTGGCGTGATTGTAGCCTCTGCGGGGATTGTCAGCCTTGTCTACGCTTATGAAGAAGGTCGAAGTATACTGTGGTCCTAGCGAAGCCAGCGGGGTGAGGGAGTACCTCTCTCGTGTGGTCACTTATTTCGAGTCGATCGTGAAGACTAGGAATGGAGAAGAGGCTTGCCGTATAGAGTTCTATGCGCCCGCCCCCTCACTTAACAGTATACTCGAGGATCTCAGGGATCTCTTAGACCTTAGGAGAAGGGATAATATGATCACCGTTATCGACGTGGAGACCGGGGCAGGCTTCCCCTATCGTTATGGTAAGAGGAGGCTTCTAGGTGGGGGAGGCCTACTATCGAGGCCTCTAGACATTCTATTGGAGGAGGCTGAGGACAAGGCGAGGCTTAATTTAACTTATATCGCGCTCGCATCGATTGCGGGAGTAGTGGCACTTATTGGCCTCGTAGAGGGCAACCCCTACATTGTCATCGGAGCCATGCTAGTCTCGCCAATCATAGCCCCAATATACTCCGCTGCACTGGGCCTCGCGACCGCTAAGCCCCGGCTTGTCCTGGAGAGCGTGTACTCGCTGGCGCTACTCCTCGCATCCGCTTTTACCTCCGCGCTTATAGCCGCGGCTGGCCTCTGGCTTGGCCACTATGAATTGTCACTGGCTCCTCCAAGGCTGGACTACTCGACAGTCATTGTCCCCAGCCTCCTCGGCATTGCAGTCATATTGAGCGAGGCCTCCAACACCCTGGAGGCATTGTCGGGCGTGGCTATCGCAGCGGCCCTCATTCCGCCCCTAGCACTGGCAGCCATGGGCGTCTTCGGGGAGAGGATCCTCCTCTACAGGGGCCTCATCGTAGCCCTCGTCAACGCCGCCCTCCTAGTGGCCTTCGCTAGCGCTACGGCCCGCATTATCCTACGCCTTAGGAGGAAGAAGGGTAGAGGAGTTGGCTAAGGGTAAGCTAGTACTCATCCTCGCCGTAGCAGTCGCCGATATATCAACTGCGAGCATACTCGTTAGGCTGGCCGGGGTACACGGGTTCGTCGCGGCCTGGTGGAGACTCGCCCTAAGCTCCCTCCTAACCCTTCTACTAGCACTCGCTGCTAGCTCCCTAAGGGAGCTCTGGAGGTATTCCCGCTGGGAGCTAGCAGCGAGTATCGTGGGAGGCGTGCTCCTCGCGCTTCACTTCGGCCTGTGGATGCTCAGCCTCCAATACCTGAACGTCGCCCCGAGCGTGACTATTGTTGACAGCTACCCTGCACTCCTAGCCATAACGGGCCGGGTATTGTATGGTGAGAGGTACTCCCGAGAGCAACTGGCAGGAGCAGTTATTGCGATGGCTGGGGTCGCTGGCCTAGCCTACTATTCCGGGGCGAGCGGGCTATCGCCTCCAGGCGGTGACGCCTTATATGGGGCTCTCCTCTCCTTCGGGGGCATGCTGGCGGTAGCCGGCTACTTCATGGCTGGAAAGTATGTCCGGAGGGCTCGGGGGACCCTCTCGTATACGCTGGTCGCGTATAGTAGTGGGGCGTTAATGGAGACCCTCATGGTGCGTTGGGTTGGCGCTAGGCTAACAGGCTACGACACTTCGACATACATCTACCTCGCCCTCCTCGCCCTCCTACCAATGCTGGGCGGCCACACCCTGGTAAACTACGTGTTGGGGAGGCTGAGCCTACTGGCTAGTACTGTGCCTGTGCTGGGAGAGCCTGTGGGCGCTTCTATCCTAGCGTGGCTAGTGCTTGGCGAGGGCGTTACTCTCGTAGAGGCTCTCTTGATGAGTGTTGTCCTCCTGGGTATAGGGTTGACACTGGCCTATGAGGAGGCGTAGGAAAGATATAATCGCGGCAATACGTGTAGTCACGGAATACTGAGGCGTCTATGCGTTGCCGGCCCCGGCGATACTCGTCGAGGACCTGTACAAGTCCTACGACGAGGTTAGGGCCCTGAACGGCGTCTCATTCCAGGTAGGCGAGGGCGAGATATACGGGCTAATAGGCCCGAATGGCGCTGGTAAGACGACTACCCTCCGCATAATAGCGGGCCTCCTAAGACCGGATGAAGGCCGAGTGCTAGTCCTCGGCCACGACCCCTTCAAGGAGCCAGTAAGGGTGAAGAAGGCGATAAGCTACCTGCCAGAGGAGGCTGGTGTATACAAGAACCTGACCGGCGAGTACTTCCTGCGCTTCATCGCCGAGATCTACTCTGACTCACCCCGCGAGGCTGAGGAGATGGTTGAGAGGGGCGCCGAGCTCTCCGGCCTCGGGGAGAGGCTGAGGAGTCCCATGAAGACGTATAGTAAGGGTATGAAGAGGCGGCTCTTGCTAGCGGCTACACTAATGACTAATCCCCGGGTCGCAATCCTCGACGAGCCCACTAGCGGGTTAGACGTCTATAATAGTGTGTTGATGAGGAATGCTATCAGGGAGTATGCCAGGAATAGTAATGCTACGATACTACTGTCGAGCCATAACATGCTGGAGGTAGAGTACCTCTGCGATAGAGTTGCATTCATCGATCACGGTGTGATCATCGCGGAGGGGACCCCCGGGGAGCTCCTAGAAAGATACGGGGCAGTCAACCTCGAGGAAGCCTTCGTTAAGGCTGTTGGAGGAGGGATAACCTATGCAGGCTCGAAAGCTTAAAGCGATAGCCAAGAAGGAGCTCCGAGAGCTGATTAAGGAGCGCCCGGTACTATTCGGCCTAATCCTAGGCCCCCTCATAATGTACATCATAATGGGAGGGGCGGCAGCCGCCGCTACTAGCTCGATGGCAAAACAGGCGATAGCCCCACCCAGAGTCGCAATCGTCTATAAGGGAGGCGAGCCAGACAATATCACGCTACTCCTAGCCAAGACTATCCACGCCCCCGTCTTCAACGAGAGCGTGAGCCCCACCAGCCTCCTAGACATGGGCTACGAGTTCGTGATTATAATCAACCAGAGCCTCTCGGCAACGATATCCCTGGGGAAGCAGGCTCCGATAACCGTGTACTACAAGCCGAAGAGCCTGGGATGGTTCAGCCTCAACAGGCCGAAGATAGTAGAATCCCTCCTGGATAGAGCCCTGCTCAACGCCACCGCAGTAATACTTAAGAAGTACATGCCAGATATAACACCGGAATTCCTACAGAAGCCCGCTCGGATCCAACTATACTACTATCACAACGGGAGAGCCATGAGCCAGAGCCAAGTGGCCGGCCTTGTAATGGGCGTGAGCCTCGCCATCCCACTAGCCATACTGACTACTGCTGTGGCGGCGACCCAGGTAGCAGCGATAAGTATGGGCGTCGAGAAGGAGGCTAAAACATTGGAAAAACTGTTAACACTCCCCATCTCCCGGGAGGAGCTGCTCCTCGGCAAGCTCCTAGCGGTTACTGTCCTGGCCCTAGGAGGCGTGGCCAGCTACATGGCCGGGCTGTACACTTACTTCGCAATGCTCTCCCACAGCTACTCATCCGTCGGCACGGGCCAGGTCTCCTTCCAGTTCACGGTTCCCATGGGGGCTCTTCTGGTCACAGGGGTGGGCTTAACGCTCACTCTCTACGCGAGCATTGTGATCGGTTTCATTGTGGGGAGCCAGGCGCAGGATGTTAGGGGGAGCCAGCTGGCCTCGGGCTATACTACGATGATACTAGCAGTACCACTCTTCATCATGTTCTTCGGCATCGACCCAACACAACTATCCACAACCGTGAAAGCAGTACTAGCCGTAGACCCCTACGCCCTACTAGGTATAGCCAGCTCGGCAAGCATCAATGGATACGCTAGCTTAGCAATGCTAAGCCTCCTAGGCCTCCTAGCACACGACGCTTTCTGGACCCTCGCGGCCGCCCGGCTACTAGACGCCGAATCAATGATAATAGGCCACCCGCTACTAAGAAGACTCTCAAGGGCCCTTGCCAAGAGAAGGACTTCCTAGATTAGCCCCTATCCCCCACTAGTATCAACTTGGTGTACCCGGGAAATTGAGCGGCCTTGCATCCTGGCACTATAAGAGGAGGGAGGCCTGCGAGGAGATCGCCGAGTTCCTCAGGGGCCGGTGGGCAGCGGTATATATAGGGCCAGTGTGGATGAGGTGGCGTGAGAGGGACAAGCCCCTTACAGTAGAGTCCTGTAGTGATGTCTTGGAGCTTGTGGATAGGCATGGGGCTAGGAGCTTCTACGGGACCCTCGAGAAGTTCAATAGGCTGGAGTCCAGGCTGGACGTTATGGACGACTACCCGGTAAACATCGCATCGGCCACAATGTACATCGACATAGACGTTACAAACGAGTACAAGGTCGAAGAAGCGTTACCCTACGTGAAGAGAGTCCTCGAAACCCTAGTGGAATGGTTCCACGATAAAGGAGTGCAGGAGAGCCTCTACATACTCTGGAGCGGGGCCGGAGCCCACCTCAGGGTGCACGAGGAGGCTATAGGCCCCGTAGGCGACCTTGACCCCGTCGAAGAAGCCTACCTACTAGCCGAGTACTCCCTCCGAGCCAATAAGCCCAAACTACAAAAAATAGTGGAGGAGTCGGGCGGCCTCGTAAAGATCGAGAACATGATAGCCAGGAACCGAGTATTCACCGCACCGATGAGCCTACACCGGAGGCTCGAGCGAGTCGCCGTAACATTCAGGCCGGAAGCACTAGGAGACTTCAACCTCTCATGGACAACGCCCGGCAGAGAAAAACACGATCCGAAAGCATGGCGCCACTACAAGAGGGGAGAGGCTACAAGCCTCGTAGAAGAAGCACTCCGGATCCTCGGGAGGAGCCCAGAGCGCACCATAATCCCAGCCCCCCGTAGGGCTCCCGCTAGGATGGTTGGAACGAAGGGGAGAATAGGGCGGTTCCCTGTAATGGCACTGTTACAAGCGGCGAGGTACTACGTGCTAAACGGGGATCTGGATAGGGCGAAGAGCTTCGGCCTCAACAGGGCAATATTCTACGCCTGGGCCAAATACTACGGGCCAGCCCGAAGCGCTGCTAGAAGGCTCCGTCCTCCGGGCTCGATACCCGGCAAGGCCACTAGGAGTGGTGTGAAGCTCCGGCCGGTCCCGGGTATGGAGGAGCAGGCTCCGATGAGCGAGGACGGCTGGTTCGTGATGGGCAATGTGGAGCAGAGGCCCGAGGATTTCGACAGGAACGTGGCGAGCAAGTTCGAGGCGGCCGGGATACCCTTCGAGGAGGCGTGGAGAGCCGCAGTCGAGTACGTGTCAAGGTTTCCTAGAAGCGTCCTAAGGGACCCCCAGAAGTTCTATAAGCTAGTATACGAGCCGGTAAGGGACTCTTTCGTCGAGAAAGTACTGGAGGCCAGGCCCGAGAAACTCTTTTATGCCAGACGTCCTAGCCCGAGTAGCACTGCTCGTAGCCGAGAGAGTAGAGTTGTGGAGGCGAGAAGACGGAGGAGCCTCCTAGACTGGATAGAGAAGAATGAGGAATCTCGGAGCGACAATAGAAATTCTTAACTAGACCATTACCTATATATTATTAAATAATGGTAGTTGAGCCGTGAAGAGGGTGTTAGCCGCCCTCCTGGTACTCGCTATAATTGCGCCTACACTCCTATCTATGAGCATGGAGAGCGTGTCTAGGGCAGATCTCGTCGGCACGTATATGCTGATCGTGATGCCGTTCTTTACCCAGGAGAATATTGTTGGGAGTAACGGGTACCAGGCTATTAGACTCGTAGCCTATGGCCGTATGGAGGCTTTCGTAGACCTCAACCATAACGACGAGCTTGATCCCGGGGA
>JALVJB010000012.1 GCA_027034115.1 Acidilobaceae archaeon
CACCCTTGGGATCGATTACCACTACCATGTAGGGGTCTAGCCGTGTCTCGCTTCTAGAGGCTAGCTGGCCTGCTATCCCGGCTAGGAGAACGGTCTTCCCCCTGCCAGTTGGCCCGTACACGCCTATATGTGTCTCGAAGTCCCTCGGCCAGTCGAGGACTATGAGCCTCCCATCAGAGTCCCTCCCGATCACGATGCCGGGCATCTCTCCGGTACCGGCGAAGACTGCTGAGGGCGTGGTCTTACCTAGGACTCCGGCCTCCGGGATTATTGCTTCCACAATATTCCTAGTCTTCACCCTCTCCAGCTTAACACCCGCCTCTACCTCCACCATTGACTTGAAGGCTTCGGCTTTAGCCTTGGCCTCCTGGCTCCCCCGCGGGGTCCACACTATTACTCCGAGCCTGTAGGAGTACGGTGTGTGGGTGCGGGCTACTTCATTGTATAGTTCCTTGAGGAACCTGAGCCTCTCCGAGTACCTCACGTGCCTGGTCGCCTGGTAGGCGAACTGCGCTTTCACTATCTGGTCTTCGATATACGAGAGTAGCCTCCCCTTCTCAGCCCTGAATAGTGTTGTGGAGTAGGTCACGTTTACTCTAACGCTTCTCGCAAGGTTTACCAGCCGCTCTCCTAGTCTGCCTGACTCGTCCCTGACTGGGTCCTCTGACACGTAGATTACCGGCTCGTATTCTATACCCTCGTATATTACGGTGGTGTTTTCATCCCCGCCGCCCTGGACTACTCTCCTTATGCTTACCTGGAGTGTGCCAGTCGTCCTGGTGTTGCGGATTATCATTATGAGCGAGGCGATGGCCATCGCACCGACGATTACCTCGAATATCACCGCTTCTCCCCTAGAGTCTTATGGGTAGGCGCTCTCTGCCGCCGAGTAGGCGTGCTAGGCCCGTAGTGATGGCGAAGAGTATGAAGATGTAGAGGAATGGTATTGTTAGGTAGTAGAGTAGGAATGCCTCGATGAAGTCTAAGTCGGTGTAGGTACCGATCTTCCCAACCTTGTCCAGGTAGTTTACCGTTGAGCCTAGGTCTGGGGTGTGCGGGCTGCAATCGTGTATCGTGATGGATGCGTTATAGTGGCCGGGGGACCCGTAGTCGGCCTCGTAGGCTATGCCGTTTAGCCCCCTCCAATACCACGTGTAGGCTTTCTCGCTAGCCCCTGGTGCTAGTAGGGTGGCGTTACAGTTCTTGGGCACCCTGAGGGTGAGGCTTGAGGGTCCCTCAGCCTCTAGTGATATCGTGATAGTGTCCCCGACCCGCTTCACACCGGTTATGGTAGTATTGGCGTAGGCGATAGCGTAGGGACCCGCCCATACGAGGTAAGGATTGGATAGGTTAGCGTTCCATAGGCCCCCGCTACCAGTGTAGTCGGTGGGGCGTAGGGGGTAGGGCTTCAGGGGGAAGTATACGCCGTCTACCTCTAGTATCCAGTATGTGTCTATCCTTGTCGGGACAGGGATGAAGCCCCCGTAGTGGTCGTCAACGGCCTGGCCCAAGAGGTCTACCTTGTACCGGCCCCACTCCTTCCAAGATGGATTATACATGTGGACTAGGCCGCCCTCAACCCTGTCACCCGCCCTATCCGTCACCAGTATTCGGGCAAAGGCTAGCCCGTACTCCTCGAGCTGGGAGGGGTCGGGCCTCCCCGGCGCTTCCGCTACCGTTGAGAGGAATACTGGTAGCACTTGTAGGCCCGCGTTGAAGACCAGTACGAAGGAGAAGAGCCAGGCCCCAGCGCTCCTGGATATACGGAAGGGGACCGCCATGAGCGCTACTCCAATAGCGGCTAGCATGGATCCGAAGTCCTTGATTATCAGCTTCAGCCCCCATATCCACGCAACAACGTATAGGCCGGCGTCAGCCAACCGGTCTATGGGACGTAGCTGGGATTTCAATGCTTCCAGGATTGTGAACTTGCTGGCGAGCAGTTTAATCGCGATCACGAAGGCCTTCATACCGGCTACTACAGCCGTTGAGGTCTTAAGCCACTTGTAGAATAGGTCCCAGGAGCCTCCTAGAGCCCTTGCAACCATGTCGCTCGCGCCGAGGAGCGTGTAGAAGGACAAGGCTAGTGCAGC
>JALVJB010000013.1 GCA_027034115.1 Acidilobaceae archaeon
AGAAGGCGGTTGACGAGGCTGTAAGAGTGCTCAAGCCACAATTAGACTTCCTCAGGGAGCATGACTTGAAGGCCGAGGCTACCCGCTCTGCCCGCTCCTAGACTTGCTAGTCCTGTAGACCCTCAATAACCACTTGTAGACGTCTTCCTGTCTCCACTCTCTACTAGCAACCTTTAACGCGGCCTCGGCTATTTTCCTCGGCCTCGGTAGCCTGTTGACGCGGAGAAAAGCCCAGAGCGTTATGGAAGCGAGCCTCTTATTACCATCGGTTAGAGGGTGAAGCATTATTAGCTCATAGAAGAGAGCAGCCGCGGCCGCCAGCTTCCTAGCATAACAGGGCTGACCCTTGGAAAACTTGAAAGCCCATCTCGCAGCTGCTATAGCCTGCCCAACTTGTTCAACACCCCCACCCTTCCACTCTATGGGATCCATGGGGTACAGGTCCCGTAGCACATTGACAACTCTCTCAATAACTCCGAGAGTCGGATACGAGATCGTACAGCGATGCTTCCCTCTCTTCATAGTACTCTAACCTAGTTATCCCCTGCTTACTCGTATCTCTGCCTTCTCCAAAACTATCTTCGAGTCCTCGAGCATTACGATTATACGATTATTCTGTCCCCAGGCTTCCAGTCGAGCCTCTCCACGAACTCCTTTGGAATAGTGACTTCATAAGATACATAGCCTAGGCCAGACCCCCTCTTCCGTAACTTAACGATCTCAATCTCCACCGCGTCGCACCCGCGCTCTCCAGATATGGGCCGCTTCTACGGACGCTAGAGGGGGCCGCTTATCCGTGTCCCTCGGACTTGCCAGCTTGCTCCCGCTCGAGGCACTCTAGGCCCTTGCGTATCAGGTCAGCCCAGGAGAGGCCTAGCCTATCCTTACGCCTCTTCAACTGGGCTATGTAGTTAAAAAGATTAAGGGTCGTCTTTACGTTTACGAGCAGTATCGTAGTAATGGTAAAGTGGTTACTAAGTACGTCTCTCCGCTGGACCGGGTTGTTGAAGGCTTCAAGAGGTGTCAGGACGGGGTTGAGGGGCGTCAGCCCTCAGGTGGTGCCGCCGCGGGGATTCGAACCCCGGACCACCCGGTCTTCAGCCGGGCGCTCTCCCGCTGAGCTACGGCGGCCCGCGGCGGTCCATTTTGAGGAAACTAATGATGTGGTAGATAAATCCCTTTCCCCGGCGTAAGCAATACTTGGGGTGGCGTTTGATTAGGGTTCTCCTAGTTCAAGCGAACGAAGCCAACATTGGCGAGGCTTCTCTGCTATCGAGAGAGCTAACGGCTCGGTTTCCCGTCCCTCTCCGAGTCGAGTTTCCAATCGAAGAAGTAGTCTTACCTTTATTCTTTTATAATTTTGACCGTATGCAGTTCAGAGCCGATCTCGTTAATAAATATTTATATGATAAATTTAAATTTTTAATTGATAAATATTTTCTATTAGTTGTCGTTTCCGGCGACGCCTACGTGCCAGACCTCAACTTTGTCTTCGGGCTTGCATCTCCTCAACTAAGAGTTGCTTCAATTTATACGAAGAGGATTAGGACTAATCCTAGTAGATATGTGGAGAGGCTGTTGAAGCTTGCGATGCATGAACTAGGTCATCTCCTTGGGCTAGGGCATTGCCGTAATGAATGTGTAATGAGGTTTAGCAATAGTTTAGCCGAGCTCGATGAAAAGCCGGCTAGCTTCTGTGAAGAATGCATTAGTAGGCTCAGAAAATTTTATAATTTATATGTCGACAACGAAGGTTAGCACCCATCTTTCCCCTTCCTGTCTAATAGACATTTGAGCGTAAGTCATGGCCTTAACTATGGTTCTCTGCTCGTGTCTCTCAGGGTCAAAGGGCTCTCCCCAAGCACTGGATACTATCCTATATCCCTCGCCCGACCTCTCTATTCTACACACGCTGAACTTGGAGAAAACCAGGCCCTCTGCGTCAGTGTAGATTAGCAGCTCTTCTATCCAGCGGTAGAGGAGGTTTTCAATGTCTGTCCCTTCAATATCTATATCTACTCTTCTTTTTAGTTTAATTTTTGACGTATCTGTAATGACCTCGTACACCCCGAGTCCCGCTTCCTCAAAAGCTTCCTCAAGGGTCCTACCACACGCTCTTATCAGGACATCCGCCGTATGTTCTAAGTGTTCAAAACCCGGGCACTCCACCCCAAACCACCAATACAATAAAGAGTGGTCTTGGAGTCTATATCCGGGTTTGCTAGAAATGACGGAGCGAATCTCCTGGAGTGGCGATAGAGTCTATGAGGCCTTGAAGAAGAGTGTCGGATATAGTGAGGATGAATATGTAGTGCTTGTAGCAAGGAAGATCTCTGACAACCCTTTTTTACTCTTGGTTTCAATTATTTTAAGTCAAAATACTAATGATAAAAATAGTATAAAGGCGCTCAAAAGATTTGTTAAAATGGTTGGGACTAGTTGCGCTGAGGTTATGAAAGCACCGAGAAACGTTATAGAAGAGGCTATTCGGCCCGCTGGGCTATACAAGCAGAAAGCCGACACTATAATTAGGCTAGCGCATGTGATCTGCAAAGTCGGCGAGGGCTTCCTAATGAAAGCTCCTATAGAGGAGGTACGGCGGCTCCTGAGGAGCGTGAAAGGGATAGGTAATAAAACTATTGACGTTTTCCTGTCAGTGGCTAGAAAGGCCCCAGTCTTCGCCGTAGACACCCATGCTATGAGGATAGCCAAACGGTGGGGCCTTGTAGGTGATAGAGCTAGCTACGAGGAGGTGTCTAAAGCCCTACTACGGTTCTTCGGCGAGGACAAGGCTGAAGAGGCTCACAGGCTCCTCATATCCCTGGGTAGAAGATACTGTACCGCTAGGAAGCCGAGGTGCCGGGAGTGTCCCTTGCGGAAAGCTTGCCCCTATGCCCGCAGGTTATTGCAGTCTCAAAGCCGAAAAGAGTGAGATGGTGCTATGAGGAGTTAGCCGACCTTGCAGCCTACTTGGAGGGCGAGGTTGAGGAGACAGGATTTCCAGGAGTCTGCACCGTGTACACTCGCAGGAGAGTTATTGATAGCATTGATGATGCTCTGAGGCTCTATAAGTTCTCTTTCGCGAAGCGTGTGGTTATCCCTTGGAGCTGTGTTAAAGAGCAGGGCGAGCTGACAGAGATTCTAGAAAATTTATTTAATATTTTAAGAAATATTTACATAGAAAAATACTCTGGAGTTAGACTAATAGTTTCTCTCCGCGGTCGTTCAAAGCAGTATTTACCCGCAAGTACGCTCCATAAATTGCTCGTAGAGCATGGTATGAGGGGCGATAGACGGTCAAGGCTTGTGCTAGCTATTGAGGGTCTGGATAGTATAGTTGCCGTGGCGTTTGGACGAGAGAGGAGTTGCGGTTATGATTGTCTTCTTGTAAGGCCGGAAAATGCTCTCCTCGAATAGTTGCCTAAGGGCTTAGCCAAAGTATGCATTAATATAGTACTACCCGGGATTACTTCCAGTCGACTTGGATACATGGTACCATAGTCGTGCGGAAGTGACTGGAAATGGGTCTCTCGGAGGGTTTAATATTCCGTGATAGAAAGGTGCTAGCTGAGCAGTATATACCGCCCGAGCTAAGGGTTAGAAGGAGGGAGGCGACCTTCCTTGTAAGAAAGCTCCTATCCAGGTTCTCGGAGGGGAGAGCTGGAGACGTGGTTGCTATATTCGGCTCTCCCGGTAGGAGCGGTATAGGCAAGACAACGCTGACAAAGTATGTCGGCTACAAGCTAGAGGAGCTTGCGCGCCAGAGGGGCATAAGGTTTAAATTTATATATACTAATGTTTACTCTGCACCGTCTCTCTACGAGATACTAACCGTTATAGCGGGCCAGCTCAGCCCCAGGATAAATCTTAAGGGGTCGTCGACTCTGGAGGCCTTGAAAGCGATTGTCGACTACCTATACGAGAAGAGCTATTATGTGCTAATAGCTATAGATGAGTTCCAGAATCTTGTAAACTCACCTAAGGTCGACGACGCATACCTCTACTCCCTCATACGAATCTACGAGCAGGTACCCCCGCCCGACGGTATACCCCGCATAAGCTACCTCCTAGTGGCTTCTGACTACCTAGTATTCAGCAAGCTGCGCTCGAAGATGCCTCAGATAGAATCACAGATAACATTCCGCCAACACCTAGAGCCCTACAGGGTCGACGAGATCTACGAGATCCTAGAGCAGAGAGCCCAGCTAGCCTTCTACGATAACGCTTGGAACCCCAAAATCTTAGAGATCATCGCGAGCTACTACGGTGTCGACGGCACAGGCATCAAGGATGGCAACGCTCGCCGCGCAATAAACGCCTTGAACACCGCAGCAGAGTACGCGGAGTTCGAGGGCTCTAATGTAATAATGGAGGAGCACGTAAGGAAAGCTCTCTCCGTAGACTCGATGGCCAACGTTAGCGCCCAAGACCTGGAAGGGCTAAGCATCCATGAACTCCTAGTCCTACTCGCCGTTGCCCAACATACCATGAGGTCCGGTGAACCCCTAACTACAGGACGCCTACGCCAACTTTACAAGGAAATAGCCGAGTACTACGGTGAAACCCCCAGGGGCCACTCCCAGTTCAACCAATACATAAACAATCTCGCAAGCATCGGCTTACTAAACGTTACCCCTTCAGGCAAGGGGATGAGGGGAAGGACGAGCATAATCCAGCTACCCGTCGAAATCCCCGCAACAGCGCTCTACGAGGTTGTTGAAGAGATTATTAAGAGGAAAACCGGGATCGGTGTCAGGAATTGGATATAGAGGTACTCTTCGAGAGCAAAGGGAGATTCCGGGTCCTACGCTTCCTACTCCGAGAAGGACAAGCCAACATATCGCGAATAGTAAGGGAAACCGGGCTCCCCCACCGGCTCGTTAAAAAGCATCTCGAGGAGCTCTCCAAGCAAGGTATTGTAAAGGAGAGAAGATACGGGAGGCTAAGACTCTTCGAGGTTGACCTCGAAGACCCTAGAATAAGTGCTACAAAAAACCTTATAGAAGAGCTAGAGAAAATATGGGGTGACACTTGACTTGGCTCCAGGGATGGTCGACATAACAGGCAAGAATGATACTCTAAGGAGTGCTACCGCAGAGGGGAGAATCAGGCTCAAAAGAGAAACCATTAACCGCATCAGGAATGGAGCCGTTGATAAAGGCGACGTTCTCGAAGTAGCAAGAGTTGCTGCACTACTAGCCATAAAGAAGACGCCTGAAATAATCCCTCACTGCCATCCAATCCCCCTGACAGGGGCTAACGTTGAGTTCGATATCGACCAAGACGGGGTAACTGTGAGAGTTACCGTGAAGGCTATCTATAGAACGGGAGTAGAGATGGAGGCTCTAACCGGCGCTGCCGCCGCTCTCCTAACAATATGGGACATGGTTAAGAAGTATGAGAAAGATAGCGAAGGCCAATATCCCTATACTCGAATAGAATACATAAGAGTCCTAAGGAAAGAGAAACAGGGTTTACGAGAAAAACGAGTCTAGAGTAGTGGAGGACCCTCTTGTTCTCCTCCGCTTACGGGCAGCTCCCTTCGCCTTCTTCTCGACCTCTTTTTCTTCGCGTTCAGCTCTGCTAGTAGCGGGCTTCCTCTGTTCTCTGCGCGCTTTCTTAATCTTCTCGATGGCCTGCAGGATCTCGCGGGCCCTAGGACCTGCTAGAAACTCTACCTCTTTTGCGTCGAGATTATAGCCTAGGGCTAGCCTAGCCGCCATGGACGGGTCCTCTACTTCTCTAAATATTATAAATAAAAATGGCAATATCTCTCTTTTGACAAGCCTCCTAGACGAGAGTACCCCCTCAGCAATCTTCTGAGCTAGTCTCTCCCTAGTCTCGCGGACCTCCCTCAATCTTGCAAGCATTTTAATGCGGTCCGGGTAGGAGTACCTCTGCCTACTTATCTGAGAGTACTTCCTGGCGAACGCTACCCCAGGGCCTGCTAGAGTGAAGACGTAGTTTAGGAGGCTCCAGTTCCCCCCGAACTTAGCTCTGTTCAGCATTATAGTAGCTCTTGAGAGCGCGTCGAAGGCTCGGTAGGCGTCTCGGGGGTCCTCGTATTTCCTAGGAATATTATCGTTAAGCCAAGCTATCACTGTTTCATAATCCTCCTGGCTGTTGGAGATCGCCATCCTCGCTTTCCAAGCCTTGTCAGCGTAGAATATCTGGTTGAGCGTCTGGAAGATCTCATACTTCTTCTCTCTACCCCGAACCAGTAGTCTAGCGAGGGTGAGCGTGACCCTACCGTAACCCTCCGCGATCGCCTGGAGATCGTTTATAGCGGCCCTGACGTCCCCCCTCTCCACCTCTGCAATGTAACGGAGAGCCTCCCTCTCGCACTCGAGGCCTTCCAGATCGCATATCCTCTGGAGTATCGCTATCACTTGTGTCAGCGAGAGGCTCTTGAAGGGTATCAGCTCGCTGACTTGGTGGAGAGGCCTTATCTGGTCCTTCCAGGGATCGTTTGCAGTCATAACAATTGGGTTCTCCGATTCTGGTATGATCTCTAGTAGGGCTCTAAGCCCTCCGGAATCCTCCCGGGGAGCTATGCCGTCGATCTCATCAAGCAGTATTATTATCCCTCTACCCCATAGAGGCTTCTTTCTAGCGGCAACGCCGACTGTTCTTCTTATAGCCTCGGCGGACCTGTAATCGCTAGCGTTGAGTTCTAATAGTTCGAACCTGTACTGGCGTGCTACGGCCTCTACTAAGCTAGTCTTGCCTACTCCAGGGGGCCCGTAGAGGAGGGCTCCCCTCTTGCTAGGCTTCTTTCCCTCGAGCCACTGTTTGAACCATGCTAGGAATCTTTTCTTAGCCTCTTCTTGGTTGGCTACTTCCTCGATCGTCCTTGGCCTATACTTTATTATCCATGGTATGTTTCCCTTTTTTACACGCCTAAGACTCACTCTTCGACACCTAGCCTCTGCCCTATCATTGAGAGCCAGGCGAGGAAAGCGCTTAGTTGTATGTCGTCATCGCTTCCCTCGACGAGCCGGAAGTGGATCTCTCCCACGTAATCTGCGATTAACACTCTGGCCTCTTCCGGCACCTTGAAATCATTGCTCATTACTACTCTGTGCACTTGCTTGATTAAGTCTTCTCCGCTTAACCCATACTCAATCATCAGCTTCCTCATAAGGTTCCTTGCAGCGTTGAAGTCGCCCTTTAACGCTAGCTGTAGCATTTGCTTTACCTCTTTAGGCTTGGCCATGCCCACTACCTTGTATACGGCGTCAACTGTTACCTTCCCGATCGCCGCTGCCGCTTGCAGGATGTTTATGGCCTTTCTCATGTCTCCCTCGCTTATCTCGTAGATGGTCTCTAGGGCCTCATAGTCATAGTCAACTCCCTCATTCTCAGCAATGTACTTCAGCCTGGCGACGACATCCTCCTTCTTTAGCGGTTGGAATCGGAAGAAAGCGCATCTACTCTGAATAGGATCTATAATCTTAGATGGATAGTTCGCTATTAAGATAAACCTTGTGTTGACACTATAAAGCTCCATAAGCCTCCTGAGGGCTTGCTGCGCATCTGCCGTCATGTTATCCGCCTCGTCTAAGAGTACTATTTTGAAGGGTATCTCCGGGGGAGTCCGGCTTCTAGCGAACTCCTTGACCTTCTCCCTGATAACGTTAATACCTCTTTCATCGCTCGCATTGAGCTCTAACATGTACTGCCTGTAGTTTTCTCCGTATAGGTCGTGTGCTAGGGCGTGTGCGGCTGTTGTTTTACCCGTTCCAGCGGGACCCGCGAAGAGTAGGTGGGGCATGTTCTTTGTTTCCACGAATTTCTTTAGCCTCGATACGACTTCTTCCTGGTTAATTATCTCATCGAGGGTCTTAGGCCTATATTTCTCTACCCATAATAACTCGTAAATAGAGGCGCTCAACCCTGTAACCCCACTAAACCTCTATATCCCAGGTCTATGCTATTAACGTGTGAGCCTTATAAGCCGGTTAGAAGCTGTTTATCCTATATCAGCTCCGGTGACAACGATCGATCGATGGGGGCGCCTAGATAGTGGAGGTAAAGGAGCGATTCGACCTGATCAAGCTAGACTATGAAGCTAAAGGCGTGAGAGTACTATTCCTGAAAAACTATCGAGGCCTCCCTACAAGCGCCGGAAGAGTGAACGCTCGCAGGGGCGACGAACTAGAACTGCCCCGATGGCAGGCGAGAATATTAGAAGAGAGGGGAATTGTAGAAGTCAAAGACAAGAAGCTGGACATCGATACCGTGAACACTTACCATTACCGCGAGAAGCGTAAAACCGCGGCGAACCAGCTCTCACCCTTACCCAGTGACTTCTATCTCAAAGCCCGAGAACTAGTAGAGGAGCTTAACAAGCTCATCAAGGAGAAGCCAAGCCACATGCTCCTCAAAGATAGAGAGATCCTGGAGAAAAACCTCATAGAGCTCGCTGAAACCAGGCTCTTGAAAATAGTGAGACTAGCTCTGACTAGTAGCGAGGAGTTCCGGGAGCGGATGACTCCAGAGGAGACGCTCGTCTACATGAACATACACGATACTGCCTCGACTTGGAGGAGTTATATCGAGGAGATATTCCGGGGTGAGTAGGAGGGATGGCTAGCGAGTACAGCTACGAGGAGGAGCTAGGCTACGGCGATCTATTCAAAGACTTCATCAAGAACTTCCGCGACGAGACCGGGCGCTTCAAGTACATGGACAGGCTAAGGAGAATGATTAACTTCGACCTCCAAAGCCTCTCCATAGACTTCTCCGACCTCTACCGATACAATACAGACCTAGCCGAAGCATTAATCGACGATCCCCTCAAGGTCCTCAAGGAAGCCAGCGACGCTATCCGAGAGCTCGTTATGCTCGAAGACCCCGAATACGCGAAGAAAAAGAAAAAATTCATAGCGAGAATCTACGGTCTCTTCGAAACAATCCGGATCAGGGACATTAAGAGCGAATACGTGGGGAAGCTAGTCCAAGTAGAGGGTATAGTAACTAGAATGCACCCTATCAGGAGCAGAATGGTGAAAGCGGTATTCCGCCATGAAAAGTGTGGAGCAGAATTCGAATGGCCTCCTGGCGAGGAGCTTATCGGTGATAGGATAGAGAAGCCGTCCATCTGCCCTGTATGCGGTGAGGGGGGCGGGAAGTTTATACTTGTAAAAGAAAAATCAAAGTACATTGACTGGCAGAAGATAACGCTACAAGAGCGCCCCGAGGATGTACCTGGAGGCCAGATGCCTAGGAGCATAGAGATCCACCTAACCCACGATCTAGTCGACTCGGCTAGGCCGGGAGACCGAGTGGTAGTGGTAGGCATCCCCCGCCTAGAACAGACGAGCACTACCAGCCCCCTCTACGAGGTCTACCTTGAAGCTAACAGCATGAGGGTTTCGGAAAAGGTCCTTGAGGAGGTAACCATAACTAGGGAAGACGAGGAGAAAATAAAGGATCTTGCACGCGACCCTTGGATCCGGCAGAGGATCATCGCGAGCATAGCTCCAAGCATATACGGCCACTGGGACCTTAAGGAGGCAATAGCGCTCCTACTCTTCGGCGGAGTACCAAAGACCATGCCCGATGGGACGAGGATCAGGGGAGACATACACGTCCTCTTCGTGGGAGATCCGGGAGTAGCCAAGAGCCAGCTACTACAATCCGCGAGCAGAATAGCCCCCAGAGCAGTCTACACAAGCGGTAAGGGATCAACAGCCGCAGGACTAACCGCTGCCGTTGTACGGGATAGTAAAACAGGCGAATACTTCCTCGAAGCAGGAGCACTAGTACTAGCAGACGGTGGAGTAGCCATCATAGACGAGATCGATAAGATGAGGCCCGAGGATAGAACAGCCATCCACGAGGCAATGGAGCAACAAGTCATCAGCATATCAAAGGCTGGCATAGTCGCTAGGCTAAATGCCAGGGCCAGTATACTCGCAGCAGGAAACCCTAAACTAGGAATATATATTGAAGATAAACCCTTCACTGATAACGTGAACTTACCGCCCACAATTATCTCCAGGTTCGACCTCATATTCGTAGTAAAGGATAGGCCAGGCCTCGAGAGGGACAGGAGACTAGCAAGATATATACTGGAAGCACACAGTAACATAGAGAAGTTCAAGCCGGAAATAGATACTACACTCCTCAAAAAATACATCATCTACGCTAGGCGCTACGTGAAGCCCAAGCTGAGCCCAACCGCTAAGAAGCTAATAGAACACTTCTTCGTATTCATGAGGAACGCTGCGGTTACGAAAACGGACAAGGGCCTGCCACCAATACCGATAACCGCGAGGCAATTAGAAGCAATAATCAGGCTAGCAGAGGCCCACGCGAAGATGGCTCTCAAGGACGAGGTTACAGGGGAGGATGCCGCGGAGGCAATAAGGATAACCATGGCGTTCCTATCGAGTGTTGGCGTGACAGAGACTGGTGAGATAGATATTGGCGTGATAATGACTGGGAAGAGCAGACAGCAAATAAAACTCTACGAAGTCATACTCGATACAATAAAGAGGCTCGCGAGCGATCGAGAATGCATAAGCCAGGACAAGCTAGTAGAGGAGCTTGTTAACAGCACTAAGCTGTCCGAGAACAAGATAATAGAGACCCTCTCGAAAATGAGGAGAGACGGGCTAATATACACGCCGCGCTTCAACTGCTATCAGGTAGTGCCATAATGGTAAGGGTGCCGGGAAAACGATGAGAACCGTAACACGCAGACTCCTAAAGGTGCTCGGTATCAAACACCTATACCCGCCGCAACAGGAGGCGATCAATAAGAGAGTAGAGTACGGGGAGAACCTCCTACTAGCAACGCCAACAGCTAGTGGTAAAACTCTCGTCGGCTTGATCGGCGTCATAAACAGGCTCAGCGATGAAGGCGGGAAAGCGGTCTACATGGCGCCACTACGCAGCATCGCCTATGAGAAAGCCGCACTCTTCGAGAAGCTAGGAGCTTTAGGCTTCTCTACCCGGATAGAGGTGGGCAATTATGCTCGAGGGCCTCGTAACGCTGACATCCTCGTTACCACTTACGAGAGACTAGATAGTATTCTACGCAACGATCCCGGATTCCTTAGAGAAGTTTCAGCAGTAGTCGTTGACGAAGTCCACTACGTTAACGACGAGAAGAGGGGTCCAATACTGGAAGCCCTAATAGCGAGAATACTGCACAGCAATACAAGCCCGCAACTCATAGCACTCTCCGCCACAGTCTCCAATGCCGGCGAACTAGGAGAATGGCTCCACGCCAATGTCGTAAAGTCGGGTTGGAGGCCTGTCCCCCTCCGCGAAGGGGTCTACAAGGAGGGCCGTATACTCTACACGGATGGAGAGCTAATAGAAATCCCTGTGGTTTCACCAACCCCTTACCTTAACCTCGTAGCCTTCTACGCCCCGAAAAATGCCCAGATGCTGCTCTTCTCGCAATCCCGCCGCCGAGTAGTAAGCCTAGCAGAAAAAACCGCTAAGGCGGCTAGCGATGTACTCTATTACGATGAGCAGATCGCACGCGAGACCGCTAGAGAAGTAGTGAAAAGCGAGGGACCCTCGTCTCTAAAGGAAAAGCTAGCGAAACTGATACTGAGAGGAGTAGCATTCCACCATGCTGGCTTATCCAACAGGCAGAGGATGCTCGTAGAAGAGGCCTTCCGCGAGGGCGGAATAGCGGTGATCCACGCGACGCCCACGCTAGCGGCTGGAGTAAACCTCCCCGCGAGAGTGGTCATACTCGAGGAGTACAGAAGATTTGAAGGCGGTATTCGCAAACCCCTAACAGTTTATGAGTATAAGCAGGTTGCTGGGAGAGCTGGGAGACCGGGCTACGACGACGTCGGCGAGGCCATAATTGTTGCTGGTAGAAGCGATGACCCGAAGGCTCTGGTGGACTATTATATGGCTAGCGAGCCAGAGCCTGTCACTAGTAAACTCTCGAACTTGAAGAGCCTGAGACACGTACTACTCGGGGTTATCGATTCTGGAATAGCCAACAAACGAGGAGAAATTAAGGAGTACTTTAAAAAGACTCTCTACGCTTTACAAGGAGATATAAACGAAATTAAAATAATAATAGATAAATCAATCAATGATTTGTTAAAGTGGGGGCTTATAGACGAGAGGGAGATACTTGAATCAACGCCTCTGGGAAGCATGATCTCGAAGAAATATCTTGATCCCTTGAACGTGCCGAGAATAAGGGAGGTTTTAGGTAAGCCCGGGAAACTCACCGATACCCGACTGTTATACCTAGTCGCTTATTCCCCCGACATGGTTCGGCTACCCGTGACGAGGAAGGAAGAAGACTACATAATGGATAGAGTCTTGGACGAGTTTCCCGAAATCATAGACCTTATAGAATGGTTCGGTCCAGCCGAATTAGAAACGCTAAAAATACTTTTATTACTATCGGACTGGATTAACGAGGAGAAGGAGGACGTCATAGCCTCCCGCTACTCCGTCGGACCAGGCGACGTCAACGCCGTGGTGGAGACCGCTGAATGGATCGCCTCCTCTCTAGCCGACGTGCTACCGCTACTGGGTGTAGGCTATGAGGAGAGTCAAAGGATGAGAGTTCTCGCGAGGCGGATAAAGTACGGTGTGCGCGAAGAACTGCTATCTCTAATAGTGATACCTGGGATAGGTAGGGTTAGGGCGCGAATACTCTATAGTCACGGTTACAAGACCCTTCACGATCTAGCTACGGCCGACCCTGCGAGGATAGCTAGGATCCCCGGTATAGGCCCGGGCACTGTTAAGTCGATTGTGGAGTTTTTCGGCGGCACCTATGAGGGAGGCGGTGGGGAGGGATTAGAGGCTTACATGTGAAAATCTAATCCCGAGGGCGCAGGTAACTCTTGATATCGGCGGGACCCGTTACTCTAGTACTCGATAACGTGTATTCCCCTCTTCTCGATCTTAGCCATGATCTCTCTCGCATAGTCCTTATCGAGCCCCAGCTTCTCGGGTACAACTAGGCCTCTGGGCAGGTCCGCCTCGGCCAGGAGTTCCGCTACACTGGCCTGGAAGCTGGCCGTTGCTTTAGCCATAGCCGACCAATTCTCGTCTGGCTCCACGACTACGCGGAACCTGAGGGTCCCCTTACTCGACTCTAGAATAACCACTAACACTACCAGGTCCTCTATCCCGGATAGAGATTCTTTCAGGATAGCGGCGAAGCACTTGCGCGGCGTGACTGGGCAACCGTCTATGTTCAAGTTTTTCTCGTCGAGGAGGCCTAGCCTAGCCAGCTTCTTCATTAGCTCTAGGTGGCCGGGCCATCGTAGCGTGTACTCAGCCATGTACTCCATCATTGGAAATGATTTAAGGAGAGTCCGCAAGCCGTCGGTGTAAAAGTACTCTAACTCGCCAAGGCCCGGGACCTTGAACCTGCCAGGCTCTACGCTAAGGGGGTCTACCACCTTCACTTTACCCCGGACGATGTACTTTGCTGGGCGGAGGTACTCATCGATTAGGTCCTCGACGCTCCAGGCCGCTGCTAAGCCGAGAGGGTTAGCATCACGCCTCCTCGAAATTCCTCCCACATAGATGTACGCCTTCTTAGCCCCAATCCTCCGGACACCGGCTCCCACAAGGAAGTTCGATAGGCCCGGAGCTATACCAGCATCGACAACGAGAACAACTCCTTGCTTGCTCGCATAACCAGCTAACTCCCAGGGATCCTCCCGGTAGAAGGAGACGTCTACAACATTAAACCCAGCCGAGAGAATGGTCTTAACTGCATCATAGCCAATGCTCCCTGGCAAATCCACTAGAACCGCGTCAACGTCTAGCCCCCTAGACTCGACAATCTTCCCTACAGCAGCGTAATCACCCAACTCAGCAGGCAAACCGAGGCGCCGAGCTCTCTCAACAGCCTCATAGCTACTATCAACCCCTAGTACCTTGTAACCCCTAGTATACAAATCCCATAAAGCGCGTAGACCAACGTTTCCTAGCCCGACCACGAGAAACGATCCACTCAACCCACTGCACCACCGCGCCAGCCCATTCCCCTCTCCAAGGCCCCACGCGGGATAAGGTGTTCCGGCTCTCCTCATTCCACGCCTCGGGAGACTCTCTTTATCCGCATCCCCGCGCGGGGCCGCCACACTCACAACTATTTACTCCACAAGGAAAATATCCCTACGCTACAATCCATGGCAAACAAAGAAGGCCTCGAGAGAGGCTTCAACTATTTAAAACCCGCTAGCAAGGAGAAGGTTAGAAGTGGAGCGGCCGTCGTCTAGCCTGGACTAGGACGCCGGCCTCCCAAGCCGGCGATCCCGGGTTCAAATCCCGGCGGCCGCACCATGAATCCTCCAGTGGGATATTATCTGGTGGTGTCCTACAATGGAAGCTGAGGGTTCTTTCGACGAGTTAACCATGAGGGCTTAGACTAGTCTAGTAGGCTTTCATAAGGTGTATTTCGTTACTCAGGGTTACCGCCTCAGTGAATACCTTTTGGGGATCTACTCCTGCAGGCTCGTAGACTCGGGGTTTAGGTGGTTGCTCCTGGAATCCCTGGTCTCGGAGTATTCTTTCTATCCTCATCTTCACTCTCTCGTCTGCTAGTTTCGAGTGGTAGATTGTTCCGAGGCTTACCGCGGTCATTTCCACGATATGCTCGTCCCCTCTCTCGGCGTGTATGTGGGGGTTCCTGGATTGTATTTGGAATATCGTGACCCCTTCCGGTAGTGCCGGGCAAGTGTCGCTTGATAGGTCTATGTAGCAGTTCTCGAATAGGTTTACGAGCTGGTATGGCTCGACTGCGAAGCCCCCGGCCCACTTCATTTTTAGGGCTAGGTCTATGCTGAGGGCGTGTTCCCCGCTGTTTGCTGTTTGCACGATGTCGGTCTCGACCTTTCTAAGCAGTGAGAGGGCGTAGTTCATGATGGCATTGGTAGTGCGTGAGACCCTACCCCTCCTCCTTAGGTATACGTCGCTAGCAGCGAGTTTGCCCTTGAATGGCCACTTTATCCTCACCATTGAGTACGGTGTCGTCGAGAGAGAGAAGCCTGCGTAGTATATCCACGCGTACTCGTGGGCGGCTCCAGGCACGTAGTTATCGCTGTCTATGAATCCGACGTATCTCATGCCTAAGGCCGCTGCGAGGATTACTCCGAGTAGCATGCCCTCCCCCTTACCCTTCCTTATGGTTCCGGTCTCCTCGTCGATCATGCTCTCGAGGGGCGTGCCTCGTAGGACCTCCCCCCATACTGGGTCGAACTGGTGGACTGTCACGATTGGCCTCCTGGTGGATGTGTGGATGGAGCGCGCTAGCTCTACCTCGTACTTGTACTTGTCAGCTGGCCTCCTCGATGACGCTGATACGAGTACTATCGGGCTCTCATGGGGTATTGCTGACAGCACTCCCTCTAGGGTTAGGAGGTCTTCGTTTTTAACGGGGACTACTATTGCGGTTTGGGAGGCTATGTTCTCTGCCGTGGCGCAGTCCAGAGCGTATGCTCCCCTATGCCCTCTGTAGCCGTTGGCGTCTAACTCGAGGACTTTAGCTACGTCGAATAACCTGACGGCGCCGTAGCTCTCAAACCTGTGCGGGCGTTCTATTAGCATTGCCTCTAGCGCCTCCCCCTTGCTGTGATATTGGCAGTAGTCCTAAATTACCTAAGCCTTGAGAACCACTACAATATTATGATTATAATTAAAATTATGAGATTATATATCACATGTGGGGCATCCGCCCGCATAATCCTCGCTAGCAACCACTACCTCAATGATCTTGCTGACCTTCCCCTTACCCAGCCTCAGCTTCTTCCTCCCCGCGGTATGACGGGTCTCCCTCCTATTCATTGCAGGAGTGCTTGCTGTTATCTGGCCGGCCTCGCCGGGCTGGTCTTCTGGCTCTATTATGAGTGTTGGCTCGTCGTCGGATTTCGCTTCCAGCTCTATTACCTTCCTACCCGTGCTAGTTTTAGCCTTCGGGGCTTCCCTACCCGGGGTTTCCTTCTTTTCTTCCTTTTCTTTTTCCTTCTTTACGCCGAAGTAGATTACTTGCTCGCTCTTACTCCTGTCACGATATACTGTTGTACCCTTGATCCCTAGCTTCCAGGCTAGTAAGTAGATCCTCCTAACGGTATCAACTGTCTCATCATGGCGTAGGTTTATCGTTTTACTGGTGCCAGCGTCGATCCATGCCTGCCATACAGCCTGGTGGAGGAGGTGCCACTCCGGCTTTATGTCGTGAGCTGTCTTGAAGATTCTCCGTAGGGATCTGGGCATCCATTTCAGATGTCGTATACTACCGGTCTGGGCGATTTCCTCGATTACTTCGGGCTCGTCCATCTCCCTTACTGCTAGTTCCTTTAGGAAGAGGGGGTCTACCTCGAAGAACTCTCCCACCGACACTCTTCTCAAAAATGCAAGGGCGAAGAGGGGTTCTATGCTGGAGCTCGCTCCCGCAATGATGCTTATTGTTCCTGTAGGAGCGATGCTTAGGAGCGCAGCGTTCCTCATCCCATACTTCCTCGCCCTCGCTCGCACTTCTTCCCAGTCTACTCGAGGTCTCTCATTAATTATCCTAGCCGTAGTTTCACTCGCTTCTCTCAGGTATGAGTCGTCGCCGGTTTCCTCGGCTACTATTTCCAGGTAATCTTCAACACTTCTAAGAGGTAGGGTCTTGTCGAGCCACCTGTACTTCTCCGGGTCCCAGGCGGGGAAGGGCCCTTTCTCCCTGGCAATCTCGGTGCTCTCCATATAGGCGTTCCACGCTATCCACTCTGCTAGGTACCATGCGAGGAGTACTGCGTCGACGGAGTCGTAGGGTATTCCTAGCTTTATGAGCATTCGGGCCCATCCCATCACTCCTAGGCCGACTTTGCGGGCTCTCATTGTCGCCTTCTTTATCTGGGGTAGGGGCGGGTTGTTTGCATCTATGACATTGTCTAGGAATCTTACAGCTGTTCTCACGTCTCTTGCTAAGCCCTCCCAGTCAATTGTCCTATAACCATTCTTCTCGACCACGTATTTCTCAAGGTTTATGCTCCCTAGATTGCAGGATTCCCATGGGAGCAGAGGCTCCTCTCCGCAGGGATTAGTGGCATTAATTTTACCAATATACCATGTTGGGTGCCTTCTGTTTATCACGTCAATATTTAAGTAACCGGGGTCACCACTATCCCAAGCGCCCTTCACTATCTCCTCGAAGAGTTCGGCCGCATTAATCCATCTTACTATGGCTCCCTCTTCTTCAGCTATCGCGAGGGCTTCGTCAAATGTTACTAGAATGGTCTCGTCTAGGCCTATGCTCCCTCCAGCCTTCTCTAGCTCGTCTATTATGACCTCTTGGACCCATTCCTCGTTCATATAATGCCTAGCTCTTACTATCGCATAGTAGCGGGAGTCATATCCTTCACCCTTCCTTAGATCCGTTAGTCGGGGATTGATGAGCGGCCACTTTTCATTGTTCACAACGGCTTTCATGAAGGCGTCATAGAATCCCACGCTTATATTGAAGTTCTGGAGGTTCACGTCCTTGAGGACTCCCGTTTTAGCCTTTATGAACTTCTCAATGTCGGGATGCCAGACATGCATGACCCCCATGTTAGCTCCTCTGCGCTTACCACCCTGCTTTACAATGTCAGTAGCAGTATCGAATAGCTTCATGAAGCTTAGAGGCCCGCTTGCTAGGCCTCCACTGCTCGTTACGACATCGTTTTCGGGTCTTAGCTCTGAGAAGTCGTAGCCTGTTCCTCCCCCATGCTGGTGTATTAGGGC
>JALVJB010000014.1 GCA_027034115.1 Acidilobaceae archaeon
TAGGGCTTCTTCCACGCCTCGGCGATGTAATGGTAGACAGACTTAGCCATCCACAGCACCCCAGGTAGTACCAGCCTTCCAAGTCGCAGGAGCTAGGGTGCTCTCAGAGGATTTTAAGCTGTCCCCTTAACATGCCATGGTTAGAGGGGCTCGCAGGGATTGGAGGCTTCAAGGATACTGATAGGGGTCGTGGGTAAGACGAACGTGGGCAAGTCCACGTTCTTCTCGGCTGCGACTGAAACCCTAGTAGAGATAGGCAACAGGCCCTTCGTGACTATCGAACCCAACGTTGGAGTAGGGTATGTGCGGAAGAAGTGCGTCCACGTAGAACTTGGCCTGGACCACTGCGACGCTCAGAACAGCCTCTGCCTCGAGGGATGGCGCTTCATACCAGTCCGCATGATGGACGTGGCTGGCCTCGTCCCAGGCGCGCATGAGGGGCGAGGGCTGGGCAACAGGTTCCTCGACAATCTACGGCAGGCAGACGTTCTGCTACTCGTGGTGGATGCAAGCGGCTCGACTAGCCCGGAGGGGGTCCCTGTAAAGCCTGGAACCTATGACCCTGTAAGAGAAGTAGCCGACATGATTAGGGAGATAGACGAGTGGATGTTCTCAATAATCTCAAAGGACTGGGACAAGTTCTCTAAAGCGATCGACACGGGGGGAGTCGTAGATATCCCGGGAGCCCTCGCGCAAAGGCTCTCAGGGCTTAGCATAAGGAAAACCCACGTTATAGCGGCGCTCGAGGAGACCGGTCTGGGAGACAAGAAGCTCTCAACATGGAGCAGGGAGGAGCTACGGGAGTTCATAGTAACCCTGAGAAAGATCGCTAAGCCCATAGTAATAATTGCGAACAAGGTAGACCTGCCAGGAGCTGATGACAATGTAAAGAGGCTCCGGGAGGCATACCCCGACTATCCGGTCATACCTGCAAGCGCGGCCGCGGAGCTACTCCTACGGCGCCTAGCTAAGAAGGGGGTTATCCGGTACCTACCGGGGGACCCCTCCTACGAAATAGTGGAGGAGGGTCTTGTAGATGAGAGAACTAGGAGAATGCTGAGGATCGTGGACTTGGTATTGGAAAGATACGGGTCAACAGGGGTGCAGAAGGCTGTAAACACCGCCGTCTTAGACGTTTTAAAGCAGATAAGCGTGTACCCCGTGGACGATCCCAACAAGTACACGGATAAGAATGGGAGAGTGCTCCCAGACGTGCTCCTAGTCCCAGAGGGGACAACTGCTAGAGAGCTAGCGTACATGATCCACACGGACCTAGGGCGAACCTTCCTCTACGCGATAAACGCGAAGACGAAGCAACGCGTCGGGGAATCCTACAAGCTCCAGGACAACGATGTAATAAAGATAGTTGCGGCTGCTAAGTAGTCCTCTTGAGCCTCTTCAAAGCGGACCTGAGGGTCCCGGAGGTTCCCAGAGGGATAATCCGGGCCCTCTCACCACCGATCTCGCGGATCATTCCTAGTACTGCTAGAGCCGGATACTTGTAATCGCTCCTAACCCTTAGCACTCCAGCCCGAAGTACAGGGTTATAGTAGACGAGGTGAGCCCCGCTAGCCGTGAACCCGGCTTCGCCTAAAACCACCCGGAATTTCTCGGAGATAGCTTTTGCAAGGTCCTTCTCGTCGATATTCCTACCGGTTTCTACGCGGAAAACTATGTACCTTTTACGAGGCTTCTCTTTAACCCTTGCTAGGCTCTTGGCGAGCCTTTCTTGCAGTGAGGCAGCCTTCAGGAGGTGTAAGAGGTACTTCTTAGCCCGCCTCGCCTCTATAAGTGCATATATGCTGGTAATTATAGCGGCTAGGGCTACGGTTCCTATTATAGCCTCGACCATGGCACTGCTAGGCATTCCACGCCAGCCTCAGTGGAGAGAAGCTTCGATCACCATATTCTCTGGTCGGTCTCTTCATCATCGGCTCCCGCGTGCTCTCCACTCGCAAATGAGTCTAACCCTCATTATTTAAAGGAGCCAGCCCGCGTCTCAATCGAGTGGAAAGCAGGGTGCGGTTAACCATGGCGATGCTTCCATCTCAGACAGCGTACGACAGGGCGA
>JALVJB010000015.1 GCA_027034115.1 Acidilobaceae archaeon
ACTCCAAAGGCTATCAGGGCATGAAGTCGTAGAACTGCTCATTAGGAAATTCGAGTTTACCGTAAGAAGACAGCGCGGGAGCCACGTAGTCCTAGTCAAGTACACGAGTGATAGAAAGATTGTAACTGTCGTACCGCTCCACTCAGAGCTAAAGCCCGGTACTTTTCTCGGAGTGCTTGAACTGGCAGGGACAAGCAAACCAGGTATCTTTTAGGTAGACGGTCCCCTCGTCCGGCGATATGGGCGGTGATTCTATCTCCCCTACAATTAGAAGCCTCGCATATACGATCTAGCAGTTAGAGCTGGCGGCCTTGGCCACTACTAAAGGAAGGAGAGAACAGTGGTTCCTATCTGAACAGTTTGGCTACTAAGGAAGGGGTAGAGAAGATTGCGTGCTATCAGGTGGGGTACCCTCTCGGGGTCTAAAGAACCGAGATAGTGAAGCGCGCCAGGGAGGTACTAGCCTCGTTCCCCAAAGGAGCGCTCTGCCCCCGCTTTAGCCTAGAGGCCGTCAACGGCGATGAACTAATAGATGGGCTAAGCAGCAGACCCCGGAGAACAGGCTTAGAGAGGCCATCGAGTATATCATGGATACCGTAATAACCCTGAAATCTCAGCAAGCCAGGTCTAGCACTACCTAGAAACAAATGCATCTTGGCAAGACGTGTTATCAAGGCTAACAAACATGTGTGAGAATTCAGAGGTTAGGCATAAAGTCAGAAACGCGCTTTCTCACGTATATTAGTACGAGCAAACACACATTAAGTCTCTGGTGTCAAACAAAGGTAACCGGGAGTGTGGAGTGACTAAGACTGTTAGTGTTGTTAAGGCTATACATGATAGTGACCTAGAGAGGGTGCTAGAGAGACTAGGACTCTACGAGAGGCTTATCCGTGGAGAGCTTCGCTGCGCCATTTGCGGCCGTCCATTGACCCTGGAGAACCTAGGCGGATTGTACCGAGAGAATGGTGAAGTAAAGCTGGTGTGCAACAGGATAGAGTGCCTAGTAGAGGCGGCTGAAAGAGTTAGACGTAGCAGAAGACTGCGTGCCTAGCAGTATATTCTTTTAGATTCCTACTTGAACTCCATGACGGCTACCATGTGTGGAACATTGGCTCTGCCCTTATAGTATCTAGCCCTATATTCAAACCTGTCAAGCAGGCGAAGATTTGGCAATCTCTCCTCTATATATTTGAGAAGTCTCTCAACGGCTTTTAAGGTGAAATCCCCCGCTGAAACTACATAGACCCGCTGAAGGTTTGGACAATTTCTGCTAATGTTTTTAATATATTGTATGTAGGGTTCCCAATGCTGAAGTGCAACCTTCATAAGCTTACCAGCACGCACAATAGTCGCGCTAACATAGTAGCCGCAAACCTTTGGAGCATCCAAGCTCTCTAGATTAGCTACTACATACAATAATTCTTTAAGCTCATAAATCAGCTTATCTCTATCCACCCTCGCACCAAACCTACTAAGAATCCTTCGAAGCTCGTAGAGAAATACGTGCTTGTAAAGAGATGTGTCATCAGCTTTAGTTATCATGCTCAGTATTTCTTTGTATTCACCGTTCCATCCATAGACTTCATCGATGAGCTTTCTAAATCTGTTTAGAATTGGAGGGTGTGATCGTAGAATATTTTCTATAACACCGATTGATATAAGTCTAGAAAAAATCTCCCCCAGTGCGGGTTCAAGGTACTCCGAGACTAGGTAAGGTGTTGAGAGGAACGCAACCTTAGCCAAGACATCCTCTACCTTGCTAGCGTACTCCACTCTTACAAGAAGAAGGTCCTCTTCTAGGTCCACCTTAACACTCTCCTCGTCAGACCATTCAATCTTCACATTCCCAATGGCAAGAGGCCATTCAATCGGGTTACGGAAAAGCAGATTGTTGAAGTATTCCTCGACATAGTCCTTATGCTTCTTTTTATTAATCCTAATTGCTATTGGATAGTAGATATGAATCTTAGCCTTAGTTAGAAAATCTGCAACTTTGTCAAAGAGCTTGCCGAGAAGCTCGAGAAGCTTTACCACAGTAGCTATGAATCCTACTATCGAAAA
>JALVJB010000016.1 GCA_027034115.1 Acidilobaceae archaeon
AGGAGGGGGTTCAGGGCTGGGAGGGTTGACGCGAGCGTTAGCGGTGGCAGGAGGAGGCTCACGTACCGGGAGGCGTCTATGGGCCTCCTAGACGTGATCTACGTGACGCCGGAGAGGTTCATGGACGAGGGCTTCACAAAGCTCCTAGTCTCGAGCCCCCCGGCCCTAGCAGTCCTCGACGAAGCCCACACCCTTGCCAGGTGGGGGCCCAGCTTCAGGCCAGCATACCTCCACGCCGCTAGGCTGATCGCTGACCTCCGCAGTACTGACGGCTGGCCCCCGGTAGCGTTCTTCACCGCCACCAGCCCGCCCGAGACGGTTGCCGAGGTCCTAGACTCGATAGGATCTAGCCCGGGCCGCATAGTGAGGGTAGAGCTCTCCTCGAGGCCCGCCTATGAGTGGCCGGAGAGGGGAGCCCTAGTATTCCAGGGACCAGTGATCAGGGAGGAGATAAGCTTCGTAGTCGAGCCCGCCCCCGAAGGCGAGGAGAGGGTCGAGCACGCGGCCCGGGTGATCGAGAGGCTCTCCGGGTGGGCTAGGAGTGTGAGCGATCCATGGGTCGGCGTAGTCTACACGGGGTACGTTAGGAGGACTAGGAAGGTGTGGGAGAACGCGGACGAGCTAGCCGAGATGATAGCTGAGAGGACCGGGATAAGGGCCCTAAGCTACCACGGGCAACTGCCCGCTGGGGAGAGGCGGAGGAGGGAGGACGAGATCTATAGGGCTAGCAGTGAGGGACCCCCGCTTATAGTGGTGGCGACGAAGGCCTTCGGCATGGGAGTGGACATCCCCAACATAAGGTGGGTCCTCCACTTCACCGCGAGCGAGAGCATTGAAGACTACTACCAGGAGGTCGGTAGGGCTGGCAGGGATGGGAGGCCGGCCATAGCCTACACCCTCTACAACACCCTCGACTTCGAGGAGAGGCTGCGCCTAGTCAGGGCTCAGAGGACGACGCCCAGCATAGTTGCAACCACGTACAACACTATCTACAACCTGTGGGCCAGGATAAGAGAGGAGACTGGCGGGAGCCCCGAAATAGTCCTCCCCCGCGAGGCAATACACCCGGACCCTGTCAACATGAAGGCTCTCAACACCCTCCAAAGCCTAGGCTACCTAGACTACTGGGGAGTCCGGGGGACCCTCACCGCCTACAAGTTCCACAGGGGGGAGGACCCGAGCGACTACCTCCCATGGTACATGGACCTGGGCGGGAGAATAGTAGTGGGGCCCAGGGAGAAGCTGGGAGGCGCCGCCGAGGAGCTAGGCCTCCAAGTCTACAAGTGCAGGCTAGGAGACGGCTATAGGCCACTAGTGATAATCGCCGGCGATAAAAGGGTGGAGACGGGAGAGTGCAGGGACCCCCTCAGGGTGTCAACAAGTAACACGGGGATTGTAGTGGTCAACATGAGCCTGGACAGGAGCCACTCGCCCATCAGGGTATTCCCCCCAGTCGAATACGCCCGTATAGCGAGGAGTATGTGGAGCGATGAGGAGAAGCTCGAATCTCTCCGGAGCCTCCTAGAACAAGCCATAGCTCATAGGAGGTCGCCCGAGGAGCAGGACAGGATCGTGAAGGAGGGGATAAGGAGGTACTTCGAATTACAGCCCCTGTACAGGCCGGGGGACCCTCCAGGCGTCTTAGGAGCGCGTATGGCTTGCCCGAGCCTGTGGGACTGCTTAGAAGACCTAGCGAGTATTGTCAGGGAGGCGTCGGAGTGGCTGGGGCAGAGGGCAGTTACATTAGCGGTTCAGGACGAGGAGAAGGCTGGCGAGCTAGTCAGGAGGCTCTCCGGGATCCTAGGGGTCCCATTCCAGGGCCGGTGGAAGGGGGCGTATAGGAGGGTTGTAAACGCTTCCAGGAAGGGGCCCCTAGCATTGATGGACTACGGCTTTATCGTAGCAGTTGTACGGGCCACCGGTAGGAGGAGTGTGCTCGTAGAGAGGCTAGAGGGCTACCCCTACCACGCCCTCTTCATGTACTCTAGAGCCTAGGGGCAGGACTCCTCTAGGAAAGCTCCCAGCTTCTCAAACCCCCTCCGGATACCCTCGCATATTGCCT
>JALVJB010000017.1 GCA_027034115.1 Acidilobaceae archaeon
TGAGGGAGCAGTTAGGGCTCCCAGTGTCCAGGGTTGTCTCCAGCCTCTCTGGCATGGCTGGAGCGGTTGAAGAGGCTGCCAGGCACCTGGCCGTCTACTCTTCCTCCTCTAGGTAGGATTCCAGGGCGTCGTACAGGTCTAGTATGGCGTTTCTCGTACTCCTCTTCACGCGGTAGCCTGCTGCCTCGAGTTTCCTCGCCGCATAGTCCACTACCCTGACCATGGTCTCGATTATATCCTCGAGCTCTGCCCTCGGGTCAACATTCTCCTCTAGTAATCCCTCGATCGACTCGCCGATCTCCTCTCCGACCCTTAACTCCACGACGTAGGCGTCGCCGGAGGGCTCCACCACTATCTTAACCGGGTACTCGGAGTGGAGGATGACAAGTACGCCCTCCTTCTGCTCGGGCTTCAGCCCATAACGGGCAGCATACTCTGCAATTGACCGGAGCACTTCTTCTCTAGCGGCCACTACTCCTCACCCATCCTGGCATAGGATTATGCTGGCAGGGATTAAAGCATAGGGGCCGGGAGACATCCGGGAGGAGGAGCTGATTCAGCGGCTACGCGATCCTCTTAAGTTCAACCCTGCCAGACTCGTAGTCTACAACAGCGTATCTCCCCCTAGCCAGAGGACCAGGGTTCACATAGAGTATCCCGTCTCTCTCCTCGTAACCCGGGCTCTCATGTATGTGGCCGAACAAGTGGAGGCGCGGCTTGAACGACTTGATTATATCCCAGAGCTCTTTTAGCCCGGCGTGTAGGCCTATGAACGTCCTGTCGAGAACGCCCCTAGGCGGATGATGGCTTACCAGCACATCCAGCCGGCTCGCAGGGGCAAGCGTTTTGAGCATGTTAATACTCCCCACAACGTCCATGCCCCCCACACCGGCGAAGCGCAGGCCCTTAACAGTGGAAACCCTCCCGTCCAGTAAGACTCCGTGGGAGCGTAGCAGGCGTGACACCGCCGGGTTGTCAAGGTTACCAGTGACCGCTATAACTGGCCCCTCAGCCTTCTCCACAAGGATGCCTGCGGTCTCGACGCACTCGAAGTCCCCGGAGGCTACTACTATATCGTAGTCTTCGCTTTCGAGGACCCTTTCGAGAGCATTATTCCTACAATGTATATCGGAGACGTGTAGAATAACTGTCAAGGCCCCATTATCCCGGGCCACTACGTGGGACTCCCGCCTCCTATTAGTGTTACTATATGTCCAGTGTCCTCCGGGCTAGCATGCGGAGCCTTTCAAGGGCTCTAGCCTTCGCCTTCTCGCCAATTCTCGCTTGCTCTAACGCCTCCTCGAGGAACCTATAGGCCTCCATAGCGGTCTTCGCGTCGAACTTGTACGGTATCCCGTCTTTGCCTCCGATAGCATAGGCGTAGAGGAATGGGTCTAACGGGTGAGTCGTGGGGTCCCTCGTACTGGTCGGAACACCATATATTATATCCGCGATTAATGCAAGAGCCCTCACCACCTTAGGCCCTAGCCCAGGTGCTAGTGCAAGCTCTACCTCGCTGGAAGGCTGGCTACTCGCTAAACGCTCTATACTGCGTATCAGGTTGCGTGACGGGATTACCGGCTTATAGTAAGGCCTAGCAGGTCTTTTCACAACGGGAGACCCCGCTTCAATGTAGTCTAGGATCGTGGGGGACCCTCTAGCGACCCTGTTAGCCTCCTCGAGGAGCCTCAATACCCTGCGCGGCCCCTCCCCAACAATGTCGAGGAACAGTTTCCTCGCTTCCCTGCTGTCTCTATCAGTGACGTTCAGGATAGCCCCGCTCGGGGCTCCTGCTACACCAGAGTGAGGTTCTTCAACCTCATATCTGGCGACGTGGTATCTCCTAGCCATTCCGATGCTAGTATTCATGCCCTGCTGTACTACAACGTACTCGCCGTCCTCAGAGATAGCCATCAAGTGGATGTATAAGTCGTACCCGTCCTGCAAGAGGGAGGAATCAACCCGGGCCGCCAGCTTGCTCGCGGCCTTCAGCCTTTCCGGGTCTAGTCCGAGGAGGTCTGCCGCTCTCTCGGCTTCACGTGGCACAT
>JALVJB010000018.1 GCA_027034115.1 Acidilobaceae archaeon
CACCTCCAGGGGATCCTCCAGGTATGTGCAGGCAAGGTAGAAACCTTGATAGGCACTCGTTCCGCACACATTCCGAGGTGTCCCGGGTATGGCTGAGGACGGGAGGGAGGATATAACTAAGAAGCTCACCGTAATATACCAGGACGACGATATAATAGTCTATACCGCTCCAAACGAGGACGAGCTCAAGGACATACTGCTATCGCTCCTACGCAAGTATCAGAGGATGAATATCAGGGAGCTGCACAGTCACTTGTCTGGCCTGGCTAGCGAGGATAAGATAAGGATGGCTCTCAACGACCTCCTCCACGCTAACAAGGTTGTAGTCGACAGGAACGGGTATTTCTACCCGGCCGAGCTAGCTGAAGACCTCTTGGGAGAAGAGGGGTACTATCACGAGTACGACTGGGAGGCCGAGGGCTACGGGGAACCCTACTACTAGGCCGGGAAACACAATCATATATATCTCTATTTAAATTAAATAATATTTTAATTTGTTATTTACATTAGGCCCACGAGGTAGGCCTGGTTAACGACATCGTGGAAGTCCCTCGGCAGCACCTTCTTCCTACTTGTGTAGTACTCGTACATCTTCTCCAGGAACTTCACGAATACCGGGCAACCGTCGAACCTACCGTCCCTATCGCACTTACCAGGCCTCCCCTCAACTGTAACCATTAGCAGGCACTGGCCCGTCTTCTTATCGTAGTAGGGGCAGAGCTTATGGTACTTTTTAGCACTCTTAATCATATTATTAATCCACTTCTTCTGAGGGCTCTCCTCCTCGGTCCTCTCCCTCTCAACATCCATTCCTCATCCACCTCCAGAAACGGGCTAACACTCCACCCGTTACTGTGCCCAGGCGAGGTTCATTATTGTTACTATAATCCCCCTGCTAGGGGTAGAAGAGGAGGGCTAGGGAGACTACCAGTAGTAAGCCCCAGACGCCAGGGTCCGCCCTCGCAATCTTTGCCCCGTCCAGCGGGGGGACTGGTAGGAGGTTGAAGAAGGCTATCCAGGCATTGATTGAGGCCATCACGCGGAGATAGTAGCCTGCCCAGCCGCCCAGCAGTAGTGAACCCGCTAGTAATGCGAGGGCTAGGATTATGTTTGAGGCTGGTCCCGCTTCAACACTCCTAATCCAGCCTCTACGTCCACCTCCACCCCAGGAGTATACTGCTACATACCCCGGGGCCAGAATGACAATACCCGGGATAAAGCCTGTCGCAACCGTTACCAGCAGGCCCGTTATCGTAGCCCTGAACTCTGAGTAGAGGCCGTACCACCGGGCTACTCCCCTATGGGAGGCTTCGTGAATGAAGAAGCCTAGTAGTATCCCCGTGAAGTAGGGGCCAGTGTAGAATCGCGGGTTGACAAGGTTCCACACCTTCCCGACCGCGACTATCATTGCGGCGACGGCGAGTATCCATGACGCTGGCTCCCCTACCTCTCCCCTCCTCCACCACTTCAACTCCTACTCCCCAAGGGTTTACCCGTCGACCCCCTTAATTACGAGCCGTGAGGGACCCTCAGTTAAGGGAGGGCACCGGGGGATTGCCGTACCTACCCGAGATGGAAGCGGTTAAGGAGGCCCTCGCAAGAGACCTGGAAAGGCTCGAGAGAGTGGCGAGTAAGCTCGAGGAGAAGGGAAACGAAGACGCTGCCTACGAGGCTAGGGCGTGGAAGATAGCCGTGGGCCGCCTATACCTAGAGGTCTTAGAGCTAGTAGACGCCCTAGAGGAGGGAAACCTCCTGGAGGCCTCCATGCAAGCCTGTGGTACCAGGCAGACCGCCTACAAGCTCTACAGCGAGGCCGGGAGGATCCGGTACTCCTTCGTGTCGTCCCCCAGCCTGCCCCCCATAGCTTCACTATTAAACATCCTATCACTCCTCTGCAAGGACAAGGGATGAGCGGGCTCTACTCGGCCTCTACTGACTGGTGATGTGGCTTTAGGCCGGCGACCCCCTCCTCAACGATGTCAAGAATAAATAGGCCCACGACAACTATACTAATGGATAAGCGGTCTACTC
>JALVJB010000019.1 GCA_027034115.1 Acidilobaceae archaeon
AGGCGACCAAGTAGGAGCCGGACGAGGTGGGCAAGGCAGTGGTAAATGCCCTTGAAGTACCAGCGGACAGGCTGATACGCAAGCTAGCGGAGAAGCTGAAAGCATACGACCAGATCAAGCCCCCGGCATGGGCCTACTACTCGAAGACCGGGATACACAAGGAGAAGCCCCCGGAGGACCCTAACTGGTGGTACGTGAGAGCAGCCTCCATGATGAGGAAAATGTACAAGAGCGGCAAGCCAATAGGGATAGAAACCTTTAGGACGATCTACGGTGGGAAGCAGAACCGTGGATCCGCCCCCGAGCACTTCGCAAAGTCGTCGGGAAGCGTGGCCAGGAAAATCCTGCAACAGCTAGAGGCCGCCGGCCTAGTAGTGAAGGTATCGGGGAAGGGTAGAACCCTGTCCCCGCTAGGGCGAAGCCTGCTCGACAAGACCGCTAGAGAGGTTTTCGAGGAACTCGTTAAGGAGAAGCCGGACCTAGAAGTATACCGTTAATATTAAGCAAAGCAATACCTAACCCTTCGGACATTCTCACCCGCTCCCAGCTCCCGGGGATTTAAGAGTATTAATCCTCTAAACCAGACTCTACACGCTAGGTGTAGGTTGAAGTGAGCATGGACGACAGGGAGCTAGAGGAGATACGTAGGAGGAAGCTGCTAGAGCTGCAGAAACAGTTAGAGGAAGAGGAGAAGAGGAAGCAGCTCGAAGCGGAGATGAGGGCTAGGAAGGAGGCCCTCCTGAGGCGTATCCTCACGGAGGAGGCCCGTGAGAGGCTTGCTAATATAAGGCTGGTGAGGCCGGAGCTTGCCGAGGCGGCGGAGAACATTATTATCCAGCTGGTGCAGGCGGGCCAGCTCGTGCCACCAGTGGGGGACGACCAGGTAAAGGCTATATTACTAAGATTAGACTCACAGGGCCGGCGGGAGTTTAAGATCAGGTTCGCCCGGAAGTAAGTGGAGGGTTAACGGTATAGTGGGGTGCGTGGCTGTTGGCTAGGAATAAGCCTCTCGCGAGGAAGCTAAGGCTTGCCAGGGCTCACAAGCAGAGCAGGCCCCTTCCAGCCTGGATAATCGTGAAGACGCTGAGGAAGGTTAGGTACAGTCCTGTGAGGCGCCACTGGAGGACTAACAAGTTGAAGGTCTAGCCTGCGGGGTGACTGGGAGTGGCGGATAAGGATAAGGAGAACGTTATCCTAGCAGTAGTCTATAATGTCAACCTGTCCCGCGTCTACTGGGGTAGGAGGACTAACAGGGCCGACAGAGCGGTCAAGTACCTGAGAAAGTTCATAGCGAGGCACACGAAGGCCGACAGAGTATTAGTCACGAATGAAGTGAACAATTATATCTGGAGTAGGGGCAGGGAGAAGCCGCCTCGCAGAATCTCAGTCTTCGTCAAGGTTGTGGAGGAGAAGGAAGAGGAGGAAGAGGAAGAAGAAAAGGCTACCAAGAGAGTCGCCAAGGTATACCTGGCATCGAAGAAGAGGAAGCCGGGTAAAGTCGAAGTAGCTGCGGAGAAGAAGTAGAGGGACCCTCTAACTCCGGGCAATCTACAATATTCTCCCACTAATACTATCATACCGGTGGGTGGAATCTTATGGCAAAATTCGATGTTCAGGTAATGTCCATTATGGGTAACCCGAACGTTGGAGTATACATGTTCGCCACCGACAGATACGCTATAGTCCCCGAGGGGCTAGAGGAGGAGAAGAAGGAGGCGGTACGGGAGGTCCTGGGAGTCGAGCCTTTCGAGGCGACAATCGCGGGCACTAGGCTAATCGGCGTGCTGGTAGGCGGCAATGAGAGGGGACTACTCGTATCCTCGACCGTTACCGACGACGAAGTCCGATTGCTAAGAGAGGCCTTGGGGGACGGCGTGATTGTCGAGGTCCTGAAGTCCCGTAACAATGCTGTGGGTAACCTGCTAGTTGCTAACTCTAAGGCGGCACTCCTCTACCCCGGGGTCGAGAGGGAAGTAGTTAAAGTAATCCAGGATGTATTAGACGTTGAAGTATACCAGAGAAGCATCGCAGGGGTCTCAACAGTGGGAAGCGTTGTTGCAGTCACAAATAGGGGGGGACTAGTGCACCCAGACGCTAGCGAGGAAGAAGTAAGGTTCCTATCGGACATATTCGGGGTACCAGTCTTAACCGGAACGGTTAATTTCGGCATAGGATTCGTGAGAACTGGACTGGTGGCTAACTCGCGGGGCGCCATAGTAGGGTCTGAGACCAGTGGCCCCGAGATAGCTAGGATACAAATGGCTCTGGGAGGTGGTGAAGGGTGAGCGAGGTTAAGACCTTCCGGGTAACCGGGAAAATGCTACTATCCCACGACAGGTTCCCCGAGTGGCGCAAGTTCAAGGTATACGTACGCGCCCTCCGGGAAGAGCACGCTAGAGAGAAAGTCTATAGCGACCTGGGAAGCAGGCACAAGCTCAAGAGATACCACATAAGGATTGAGAAGATAGAAGAAGTCCCGCTCGAAGAGGTAGAGGACCTCTCAATTCTAAGGCTCGCAGAGCTAACCAAATGGGTGAAAGAGTAGTGTCAAAAGAACCCCGGGACAGGATAACCGTAGACCCCAACGTGCTACTAGCACAAGCTCAGGAATTAGCGAGGTACATTGAGGCACTGCAAAACGCTCTAGCAGCGGCGGAGGCTACGAGAACCAATATACGCACTGCTATCGAGACGATAGAAGCCGTGGGCCAGGAAGAAGGAGAATTACTCGTACCAGCGGACACCGGAGGCACGGCCTACTTTAGGGCGAAACCGTTAGACAAGGGGAAGGTGATCGTGCACCTAGGAGGCGAATACTACGCCAGCCTCCCGGTAGACCAGGCTAGGGAGAAGCTGGAGAAGAGGCTTGACGCCGTGGAAAAACAGGAGGCCGAGCTAAGGAAGAAGCTTGAAGAGGCAACCCGCCAGTACCAGGCAATTCAGAGCATACTCCAGCAACTGGCTATAGCCGCTCGCCAGGCCCAGCAGGCAAGGCCAGCAAAGGAGCAGTCAGGCTAGTCCTCTAGGTTCTCATAACCTCCTAGCCTATCCGCACACCAATCAATCCCTCCTAGGATAAACTAGGAAAGCCTGCTGACTGGAATAGTTTAACAACCGCTCTAGTGAACGCTGGGATTAGCAGGGGTATTAGCCTTGTTCGATAGGTTGAAGAGGACTCTCGCGAAGGCTGTCAGGGAGATAAAGCAGGCCGTCTCCGAGAGGGAGATCAAGGAGGAGGACATTGAACCAATCCTCGAAGAGATAATGATAGAACTAATAGAGGCCGACGTGGCCTATGAGGTCGCTGAAGACTTAGTCAGTGCAATAAAGGAGACCCTCACAGGTAAGAGGGTCCCCCGGGGAGCCGACGTAGAGTCGATAGTGAGGGACGCTCTCAAGAGAAGGCTCCTCGAGATACTAGACAAGCCGGCTCCCGACATAGTGGCGGAGGCAAAGGCTAGGAAGCCGGGGCAGCGGCCACTAGTCGTAGTATTCCTAGGCGTAAACGGGGTGGGCAAGACTACAACTATAGCGAAGCTAGCGTACCTCCTCAAAAAGAACGGTATCCTCCCAGTGCTTGCGGCTGCTGACACATTCAGGGCTGGGGCTCAGGAGCAACTGGCACGCCACGCCGAGAGGCTGGGGGTCCCCCTGATAACGGGCTCCTACGGCTCTGACCCGGCGGCGGTGGCTCATGACGCTATAAGCCACGCCTCCTCTAGGGGTTACCGCGTGGTCCTCGTGGATACTGCCGGCAGGATGCACGTTGACTACGACCTAATGGGCGAGCTCCGGAAGATTATCCGGGTCTCCAAGCCCGACTACAAGATACTCGTGGTGGACAGCCTGACGGGTAACGACGCAGTGGAACAGGCGAGAACATTCAACGAGGAAGTAGGGGTAGACGCAATAATACTCACCAAGACGGATGCCGACGTCAAGGGTGGAACAGCAATAAGCACGGCCGCCGTCACTGGCAAGCCTATTGCTTATATCGGGACAGGCCAGGGCTACGGGGATCTCGAGCGCTTCGACGCTAAAAGGTTCGTTGAGGAGCTCTTGGGTTAGAGGCTGGCGATCGCCTTCACTATCTCCCTCTTAGTTACTAAGCCCGTCGCTCTCCCCTCCTCGTCGACTACGATTAGGGAGCCTATACCGTTGGTTACCATTATTCTCGCGGCCTCAGCGGCGTCGACGTCGGGCCTTATCGTTATGGGGTCTTCTGTCATGATGTCCCTGGCTAGTGGCACGAGGTACTCTCGTAGGGCCACTATCTTGTCTCTGCCTAGGTAGTCGGGCTTCTTCAGCTTCCTGTACCTATCCTTCCCTCGGGTCAGCCTGGCCTCGAGGGGGATGTTTGCGAATGCTAGGTCTCTTCTTGTTATTATCCCGATCGGTTTCCCGTCGCTATCAACGACTACTACCTTGCCTGCTGGGTCGAGCATTGCTAGCCTGGCTACGTGGAAGATTGCATGGTATGGATCGGCTTTCGCATAGATCTCTCTAGCTAGGTCTCCGACTCTGTAGGCTCCCTTGTAGTGTTCTGCGTATGCCCTTGTTAGGTCTGTGCGAGTGATTATGCCGATCAGTGTGCCTTCATCGTTTACTACTGGTAGGCCGCCAATGTTGAACCTCGTCATGATGTGGGCAGCGTTCTTTATCGATTTGCGGGGTGTTATCGTCTTCGGCTCCGGCGTCATGACATCCTTAGCTGTTAGCGTGTTTATCGGTCTATGCGAGTACTTACCCATCAGGGCGTTTATGAGGTCTGAGAGCGTTATTATGCCGACCGGCTTATATTCTTCGTCGACAACGATTACCCTGCCTATATCGTAGCGTAGCATTAGCTTCCGAACGTGGGCCAGGTTCTCGTTAGGCCTGACCGCTACTATATCCCTCGTATAGTAGGATGAGACCCTTGGTGGCATCTCTTTACCGCCTCCGCTACACGATTGAAAGCAGTATATCCCTCTCTGTGAGTATGCCGATTATCTCGCCCTCCTCGTTTGTAACGAAGAGGGTGTTAGTCTGGTTGTCTTGCATGGCGCTGGCCGCCTCGCCGAGGTCGGCGTCCTCGCTTATCGTGTATATTCCTGGCTGCATTATCTCGTAGACAGGTATCTTTAGGACTTCCTCGATATCGGTTGTCGAGAGCTCCTTGAAGGCGGTGTGGCTCCCGAAGAACGACACGTAGTCCTTCGCTGTAACCACACCCCTTATCTCCCCCGACTCCTCGCTTAGAACGGGTAGTCTCCGGAAGCCGAACTGAGTCATTTTCCTTGCAGCTTCCTTTAGCGTGGCCTCGATGCTAATAGTGATTATTTGCTTGGTAGCCACATCGCCTACTCGGACGCCGAGCTTCTTACCGGCGACGTGTCGTACTATGTCGTGCTCAGTGATGACCCCGTAGACTGTTCCATCCTCGTAGACTACTGGGATAATCCCGATACCATTCTCGGCCATTAGGCGTACCACGTTGTCCAGCGGCTCCGACTTAGTCACGAATAGTGGTGTCGGGTTGGCTATTGATTCGACGTACTCGTCTCTAAGGGCCGAGTAGATGTTCCTCTTATGCCTGTTAACAACGATGTTGTAGTACTCGCCGCCTCCAAGGTAGTTTACGAGGTCCATAGCGGTGAGTAACCCCTTTAACAGTCCCTTAGCCGGGTCGGCTACTATGAGGCCTCGCACCTTCTTCTCATGGATAGTCTCAGCCGCTTCAAGAATTGTGGACTGCGGCGCTATGGTCACCGGTGGCCTGCTAGCGATGAGAGCGGTCTCACCCTCCCTTCTAGGAATCCAGTGCCTCCACTCCGGGGTCCCGTCTGCGCGCAGGTATCGTATACCCTCAGGCCTTACGACTACTCGAGGCCTCGCAACCCTCCTACTAACCCTAGCCACATTCACCTTCTTAACCGGGGGCCTCCTAGCTCCTCCACCCTTCACTGCACCCTCACCTCCTAACCTAGAGCCAGCCTGACAATATCCTCCCTGTCAACGATACCGGCGAGCCTGCGGGAGGTCTCAGACTCGACGACGGGGAGCCTGCCATAGCCCCTTCTTACAATAAGCTCAGCCGCCTCTTTAACACTACTCCATGGGTAGAGATACTCGACGCTAGTAGTCATGACCTCGCGCAC
>JALVJB010000020.1 GCA_027034115.1 Acidilobaceae archaeon
ACGAGGAGGAAGTTAGCCCTGTCATAGGTGGGCCTCCTAGCCATAATGCTCGCCCGGACCCTTGCAAGGCTCAGCTCGACTACCGCCTTAGCGGCTGGCCTCGAAAGCCTCGCAACACTGGAGAGGTCTACTACGAGCCTATCCCGGAGCACGCCCTTAAACGAGTCCCTTCCCCGGGACAATGGCTCTAAGACACCGTCGAGGAGTAGGTCGAGCCTGCTCTCCACGGCCAGGACTGTCTGGCGCGAGTATGAGTCCCTGCCTATCCCTGCCAGGGCCTCTCGGAAGCAAGAGGCCCCGCTCCCCCGGTTATAGACGCAGTGCTTCACAGCCCTCTTCACAGCCACAGCCATACGGGGCGAGACCTCCCAACCCCTACCCCGAATATACCCTATGAGAATGTTGGAGACGTAGTAGACGTAGTCACTAGCCCTCATCCCAACCGGGGGCCTCCAAATATCAAGTCCCACACTACTCCACTCCACCACCCGAGCGCCAGCCAGGAGCGCCAAGTCCAAATACTCGCCCTCCCAGTCGAATACCAGGAAGCCCACTCCACGGCGGGAGGCCTCAGATAGAAGCCTCTTAACAAGAGTAGTCTTCCCCGTGCCGACAAGCCCGACAACTAGAAGGTTGCGGGCGAGATCCTCTAATGTGAAACCATAGGGATTGCCAAACTGGTCCCGGCCAACTACGATATCAACCCTAGAAGGGCGCCTTTCAAGACGGCTAGCCGGGGCAGTGAAGGAATAAACGCCTCCTGTAGAATAGCCCTCACTATCACTGAAAACGCCCGGGCATCCAAGATAATTACATTCTCCCCCCACCCCTCACCCCCCTCGGAACCAGCACCCGAGGACCCGGGAATAGCGAGGAGGCCTCCCCCGATACCTCGAACTCCGCGACGCTAGGCCCCGCATCCCCCTGTACATGCTCCACCAGAGTCTCCCCTGGAGGCTCTCGTCGCCAGGATTGAGGGGTGCCTAGTTCTACCCTTGCATAATAGGGCTCTCTTAACGGCTCGACCCGTGGTATGTTTCCTCCCGTCACTCTTCCATGGAGGATCTTGTACCTCTCGACTTGTTTGTTAGCAGCATCTACTAATGATGGTGGAAGAGGGCTCTTACAATGCTTGCAATACCCGGTGTCCACCGGGGTTATCCTAAGGCAAGAGGGGCACACGACGAGGCCCTCCGGCAGGTCTATACTCGTGGGTAGAGGGCTCTTACAATGATAGCAGACCCCCTTATCGGCGGGCGTCACCCGGCCACAGACCAAGCACTGCACGTACCTTACCATCTCCTAGTTCAACCCTCCTCAACGTCGACGGCCACAGGACCGCCTCCCTCCACAGCCTCATCAACCGGGGGAAGCCTGGAGGCCTTGTTTACAAGGCTACTAATGACGATGTCATGAGTCCTACCCTGGTTATACTCCTCGAAATGGTCAAGGCTATCATATACTCTAGCCCTGAAAGGCGAGTACTCTATAACCTCCTTCATGACTAGGCCACGATGGGGCCAGTTTAAGAGATGCTCAATACCCCTCACGTCACCTCTAACAATCTGCACATCAACCTTCGTGAACTTCCTATAGCTCTCATCATACTCAACGCCGACAAAAGCATAGAACAGCTTCCCACAGACACTACACCTCAAGGGATTCGAAAGATGAGTCTCCCGGAACCTAGGATTAAACCCGCCCAAACCGGGGCCGTATGGACCGTACATGTTACTATCAACGCGATTAGTAACAAGGCCAAGGGTCATCGCACCTTGAATAGCACTACAATACGGGCAAGTCAGGTGCCTAATAATGACGACGACAGCCACCCTCCTAGCCCAACTAGGAGTCCTCCTAAGGAAACTGAATATACTCACCAGCCCCTCCCTCCTTACTATTAAGTGTAGAGCCTACCGGAACCTAAGTTCTTATAACAAGAAACAACATCGAACAAGATACCATAACCCACTAAATAATCCCGCAACAAGCCCACATCCACAAAAGAGAGCAAAAACCCAGACAAGAC
>JALVJB010000021.1 GCA_027034115.1 Acidilobaceae archaeon
TTGAGCATTATCTTTGCCAGCGGCTTATACGGGTCCGGCACGCTCGCCAGCTGGTCTACTAGTCCCCTACTCATTCTCCTCTAACCCGGCTAACCACATGCTTCCAGGCCTATTATTGATCGAATATGGTTCCCTTCACTTCGGGTTTCGCGGGCTTGTACCAGCCCTTCTCCACAATGTAGTTGTAGGCGCTGTAGGCGGCTACTGCTCCCATCGCCGCCGCAGTTATAACCTGCCTAAAGCCCGGCCATAGGCTAGTGCAGTCGCCAGCGGCGAATACTCCATCCAGGTTAGTCCTCATCCACTCGTCCACCTTTATGTAGCCGGCTTCATCAGTCTCGAGGCCGAGGGAGTGGAACCACTCCTTGGGGGGTTCGAAGCCGATCTCGATGAAGATTCCGTCAACAGGTATGACCCTCTCTTCTCCCGTGACCTTGTTCTTAACCCTTACACTGTTGACCTTCTTATCACCCATTATCTCGGTTACAACACTGTTTAATACGAATTCAATGTTAGGTTTCGACTTAGCGACTTCGACGAAAAACGGCTTCGCCCGGAACTGATCCCTACGATGAACTAGGTACACCTTCCTGACATAGCCACTTAAGAGTATTGCGCCTTCAAAGGCGGCGTCTCCGCCTCCAACGACTACAACGCTATCCTTTCCCCGGAAGAAGGGGGCATCGCACACGCTACAATAACTGACACCCCTGCCCGAGAACTCCCTCTCTCCCGGCACCCCAAGCTTTCTCCTCATAGATCCAACAGCCATTATCACGGCTTTCGCGGTCACATCCAGCTTCCTTCTACCCAGAACGCGGTATCTTCCATCACCGAGTCTCTCGAACTTAGTGACTTGCTCGGGGTAGAAGACCTTAGCGCCGAATCCCTCAGCGTGCCTCCGGAATTTCGCGACTAGCTCAGAGGCTTTTATCTTACCCATTCCAGGATAATCATCGATGTAGTCCGTAAGGTTCAGCTGGCCTCCAACATCCTTGGATACGACCAGCGTCTTCAAAAGGAACCTCTGAGAGTAGATGGCCGCGCTAAGGCCCGCAGGCCCCGCGCCTATTATTACAACGTCGAACTCCTCCCCCTTCTTTACCGCTCCCCGGCCGATTCTCATAGACAAGCCTAACCTCACCCCAGGTACTGGTACCAGTCGGGCCTAGGAGTCTATAACAATAGCCACAGATATGTTCTCTCGAGGGAGACACGTTATCCCATGGATAATGGAGGGGTCGGGACTTAAAGGTGTCCTCATGAGCTAGTCGGTGAGTACGGCCTCCCTCATCCCCTCCCACCCTGGCATTTAGCCCGGCGCTTTTCTATATATCCAGCTACGAGCCTCTCCAGAACTTCCCTCGGAGGCCTACACCTAATCCGGGCACCCTTATCGTCTAACTCGAGTGATAGGAAGCCGAGCCTGCGTAGTCTCTTGATAATCCTTCTAGCCGTTCTTTTCGTAGTACAGAGTTCTTTGCTCACGAGGTCTATTGCTTCACCAAGGTTTATCTCCCCCTTGTCTAGGAGTAGTAGGTAAGCCGCGATCTCCCTCTTCTCAACCTTCACCTTTCCAGCACCCATAGGAGGGTGGGGGCTCGCCTAGTGGTCGGTGCACTTCACCCCTATAGCTAGTGCATGGTCCGTGTAGGGTAGCTTGCGTCATCGCCCCCGGCAGTCAGTGTATAGTATGGCTGTAAAATCCAGTAGGTCTAGGAGGAGGGCGTCTCCGGATATGCTCGTCTCATAGATGCCTTCCACCCGCCAGAGAACACTGTTTCCGCGAACAGTAGCTATGGGAACGGAGTCCTCCGGGACATTGGTTATCAAGGCTCGGAGGATCTTGCCGTTGACGAGGAGACCGAGCGGATCGTTATAATCAATGGTCAAAACCCTATCCTCTACAACATTCCCTCTACCTTTAACCTTAATGCCCTCTCCCTCACTAGTACTCCAGCATCCCTCAACCCACTCTGGCCGCGTCAAAGCCCAGCCTTGCCCCTCCGGTAACTCTAGGGGT
>JALVJB010000022.1 GCA_027034115.1 Acidilobaceae archaeon
GTGAGGAGGTAGGTGGGATAAAGGGGTATTTGAGAACTTAGGCTAGCTTCTTCTTCATCTTACGGATCCATGCTAGCCTGTCCGGCCTCCTCCTAAGCTTCATGAAGTTCTTGTAGCACTTGCTGCTGCAGAACCAGAGGACTTCCCCCCTCCTGGTCACGAACATTATACCGGTTCCCGGCTCTATGGGGCGGCCGCAGTAGTCGCAGGTTCTTAGCTTCGGCATCCCGCTATGCACCTAGCCTAGGGGGCGAGTAGTTGAGATTTAATACCTTTAACCCTGTCTCCTCGTGGATAAATGGGGGAACGATATGTCTGAGGAGAAGTCAAGCATTATCGAAGAGATAGGCTACCCCGCCGAAGTAATCCAGATAATAGGTAGGACCGGGATAGCAGGCGAGGTCACGCAAGTACGTGTTAGGATTCTGGAGGGCCGCGACAAGGGTAGGATTATAACAAGAAACGTGATGGGTGCTGTGAGGCTCGGCGACATACTCATACTCCGGGAGACTGAGAGGGAGGCTAGGAGGCTGAGCCGGCGGAGGAGGTAGTCTCCGCGCCTATCTCCTCACTATCACCCAGGGCTCCCGGGAACTGTCTATCTCGATCACTCCCGCCTCCTCCAGTGCTCTCAAATAGCCTATCAGGGTTCTAGCGGGCACGTAAGCTTGGGGTGTCGGGGATAGCCTGTAAACCTTATAGAGTAAATCATTAAAAGATAATTCTTCTTGGAGGCTAGCCGCTACGAGTATTAATCGTTTGTTCTTTCTTCTTATAATATTATTGAAGTAGATAGTTGCGTTGGCCCGGTCTTGGAGAGGCCCATGACCCGGCCCCAAGTACTCCCATTTTCCGCCTAGGATTCGTAGCACGGTGCTAAGATAGGCTTGGTAGTCTATTGTAGTAGGCGATTCTCCTATGGTAGCGTTGTCTCCTACAAAGATGTAGTCTCCTATACGTATACAAGAGTGGTCCAGGGTATGGCCCGGGCATGGTTGGAATTCTATTGGGAGACCGCTTGGTAGGGGGCACTCTTGGAACTCGTAGACTTCATTTGCATTCATAGCATTTATTATGCTTGAATATATATGTTTTATTTTTTCGAAAAACTCTTTCATAATAGATTCGTTTATGCTGGATTCGTAGGGATTAACACCCATAGCCTGGAGGGGGGTAAGCACTCTCTCCATGACATTGTCGATGGAGGAGAGAGTGCTTATTGTCTGCTGTGAAGCGCAGACGACTCTGTTCCGGAGCCCTGTTATTCCAGCAGTGTGATCCCAGTGCCAGTGTGTTAGTAGTATATAGTCTGCTTCGACGTCTTTTAAGGGTTCGGCACCGCTATCTATTAGGAATTTAATATTATAGATTGACACGATATAGTAGTTTGCCGGGGTTGTCAAGGGGAACCTCCACGATTCCCTTCGAGTCACTGCGGTTACTGGCTCGCGAGGGTCCCCCAACGCTATTCCACCGGGCCTCCACGTGTGGTATTAATTGCGGGTCTGAGAGGAATCTTATATGAAGGTTACCGATAGTATGTATAAGGCTGTCTTCCTCAACTTTAACCTCCCGGGCAACTCCTAAAAAGCGAGCGTTCAAAGTGGGAAAGGGGTGTTCTAGATGGACTTTAGCTTCACAGAAGACCAGAAATTGTTCCGGGAAGCGGTAAAGGAGTTTCTAGAGAAGGAGCTAGCGCCGAAGTGGGATAAAATTGACGAGGAGCACTGGATACCCACCGAGACTATACACAAGATGGGCGAGCAGGGCTTCTTCGCGATTCCGGTGCCAGAAGAGTACGGTGGGCAGGGAGGCGACTTTACCTCTGCTGCAATCGTTGTAGAGGAGGTAGCTTATCATGACCCTTCAGTCGCCGTAGCAGTGTTCACACTGCTAAACAATGCATGGCCCTTCATACTCTACAGGTATGGTAGTGAGGACCTGAAACAGGAAATCTTGCCATTGGTCGGTAAAGGCCGGGGCTTCTTCGGGATAGCTTCGACCGAGCCCCACGGTGGGAGCGATGTTGCTGGAACTCGGACTAAGGCTGTGAAGGAAGGCGACTACTACGTGATAAACGGCGAGAAGATCTTTATCAGCGGAGTACGCGAGTCTATGAAACAGCTAGACCTTGGCTCCTGGTTCCTCATAGCCAGAACCGGTCCAGAGGAAGCTCGCCACAAGGCTATATCCGCTATTGCGTTTATAGGGAATAAGAATGGGAAAGTGCCTGAAGGGTTCGAGTACTCGATCCTGAACACTATTGGGAGGCATGGCATCTCTACGGGCATGCTTACCTTCAAGGACGTCAAGGTCCCAACACGCTACCTGATAGGAGAGGAGAATAGGGGCTTCTATTATGCGATGGAGGGTTTCACGCTCGCAAGGATCCTTGTAGCGGCGGCTAACATAGGGGCTGCGAGGTGGGCCCTGGAGAGGATGGTGGAGTGGGCGAGGACTAGGGAGCTATTCGGGGGAAGACCTATATCGTCGTTCCAGGGGGTAAGCTTCCCCATTGCTGAGGTAGCCATGGAGCTAGAGGCTGCTAGACTACTGGTCTATGAGGCTGCTTGGATGGCGGATAGGATCTATATTAAGAAGGAGCCCGGCCTCAAGCCCAAGGACCTTAACTTCTATTCTGCCTCGGCGAAGCTTAAAGCGGTTGAGACAGGCTTCAAAGCTTTCAAGACCTTGATGCTGACCTACGCTGCTAACAGCTATGTGAAGGAGACCAATGTGGCTAGGGGCTTCCTAGGCCAGCTCAGCTATGTGGTAGGGGCTGAGGGTGCCCAGAACATAATGAGGTACATCATTGCGAGGGAGGTTATAGGTAAGGAGTACGTTAAGGGCTAGCAGTTACGGGAGACCTCTTCTATTATCCTCCTGCACCTCTCTACTTTTTCTCTGGAAACCTCAGAGCCGTGGCTACTCGCTTGTAGGAGGGCTTTAGCCGCCAAACAGGGTAGATCCTCTTTTTTAACCCTCAAATTAACGTGGTCCAGGTACTCGTCGGGGACTCTCCTCTCCACTGTTCTAGCGAAGGGTAGATCGTCGTCGATTACAACTTGCTTAAGAATTAAACCAGAACTAGTAATTATTAATGATAAATTATTAGTTACAGGTATGTCTAATTCGTAATCACCCCTAGGAGGCGCCAGGCACTTGGCCAATTCTAGCCCTTCTAGCCCCTCACATTCGCAGTTAGCCATTCTCCCGCTCCCTCTCTACTACTAGGATTAGGCCAATATGATTGACTACTCTTACCCTTTCTCCAGTGTTTATTCGTTCTCCGCTCTTTGTGATTGCTTTCCAAAGCTCGCCTTCAACCTCGATTAATCCCTCCGGGTTTAGGGGCTCGATTACGACGCCTTGCTTTCCTACGATTGATTCTGGCCCTACTACGGCATTACTTGTTTGGACTTTGTATAGTTTGTATGTGATGTAGCCTGCTATTCCAGTATAAAGTAATAGTGCGATTGCTGCTTCAAGGGGGCTAATCAATTTCTTGATATATAATAAATATATTATTATAATAATTATTATTGTGAAGAATAATATCTCATCGATTAGAGCGATAGCTGCTTCCAGACGGCTCTTCGCAGCCATATCCTAGTACCTACTTTAACGTAGTGTCCTTTCAAGAGTGAAAAACCTCGTCTGAGGGCTTCCATCCGGGGAGGGTCCCCCATGGCTAAGGGACAGTTTGTAAAGACTACGGAGGGCTCTAGGCGGTTAGCATTACTCGGGCTTATACTGGGGGTTATTGAGGAAGTCTCCGAGAATGTGGGGGTCCCTCCAGAGGACGTGGTTCTACAGGAGAGCGCCCTCGAGTTTTATGACGTGTCGGAGTATATCCTTTATTACAGTATTCAAGGAGTAGGCCCTGTAGGTCTTCCAAGGGTGGAGAAAGAAGTAGAAGTAGCTGGCAGGAGTACGAGGTTAGTAGTGGAGCCGAGGGAGCACCTTGAGGGTATACCCGCAATGGCTCTCTACGAGAGGGTCCCTCACGTGGTTCTATACAATGATTCCTCGATGTGGAAGCGTCTGGCTCTTGATACTACGAGGACGGGAGTAGAGTATATGGGGATTTACTTGGATAATGGTGAAGTACTCGTTGTCGAGGGGGAGAGGTTTCGGGTTAGGCTCCCCTTCGTGAGGTCTCTCGCTAGCATTCATACCCACCCGGACCCGTACTGTGAGCTGTCGGTGAAGGATATCGAGTCCGGCCTAGACCTCCTCGTGGAAGGGGGCTTATTCGAGGCAGCTGTAACCCTGTCCTGTGCTAGCGTTATGCACCGGGTTGGTTTTGTCTCGGAGGATGACTATGTTAGCGTTAGGGAGTTTGTCCTGAGTAGGGGGAGGAAGCTGGATAAGCTACTTAGACTGTCTTCTATTCGCTTTTCGAAGACAGCTTACTGAGGTGGGAGCTGGGATGCATAGCCTCGTGGAGATGCTGGAGGCGCTTTCAAGCCTGTCGAGGACTGGGTGGATGCTCCGGGGGGTCCCTCACGTCCTAGCGGAGACTGTCTCAGACCACTCCTTCTGGTCCGCGGTGATTGGTTACGAGCTAGGCGTTTCCGCCCGTAGGAGGGGGGTTAGGGTTAACCCAGAGAGGATTGCAGTTATCGCATTACTACACGACGCAGCGGAGTCCGTAATAGGTGATATCCCTAAGACGGCGGGTATTAGTGAGGCTAAAGAGGAAGCTGAAGCGCGGGCTCTCGGCTCCCTCCCGCTTTCACCTGAGGCTAAGTCGCTGGTGCGGGAGTTCATGGAGGGGGAGACTGTTGAGGCTTTGTTCGCGCGGGCTGCTGAGGTTGCAGCTACTATTGTTAGGGCTAGGGTTTACATGGGCGAGGGCTTCGAAAGGGTAGGAGAGATAGCTGATAACTTGGCCGAGTATCTCAGGGGGATCACTGAGGGGATGCCGGTCTTGAGGGAGGTTTTGGCCGAGGTGTTGGGGTTAGAGCTTTGAGATAACGTCGAGCAGCGTGGGTATTATCTTGTATCCTCCTTCTAGCACTCCTAGGGTTCCCCGCTGGCATTCTATCTCGCTGAATGCCTCGTGTTTCTCGGGGAACTCGGGGTTCGAGAACATTAGTGGGACTGGGTCGTCGCTGTGGGCCTTGAGGTGCCAGGGGGTCGCGTGGTCGCTTGTGACTATTATTATGGTTTTATCGAGGTCTATCTTGTCAAGTATAGTTCCGAAGAAGTACTTGTCAATGTCTTCTATCGCCTTGACCTTGCCTTCGAAGTCCCCGTCGTGGCCCGGCTCGTCCGGCCCCTTCAGGTGTACGTAGACGCCGTCGAATTCTTCTAGTGCTTTAGCGGCTAGGCGCGCCTCTTTCTCGAGGAGCGTCTTCTTATCGACTTCTTGAGGGTCTTCGACTGCCTCGAGCAGGCTTAAGCCTAGCACCTTTGCTATACCCCTCTCTACGGGCATCTCCACGATGCTAGCCATGTTGAGACCATAGACTTCCCGGAAGGGAGGTGCCTGGGGCAGCGCGTCGCCAGCGTCGCGGAGGAGTATGGCGTTGGCTGGTAGGAGCCCCTTCCTCCTCCTCTCAACGTTGACAGGGTGCTTGTCTAGTATCTCGATTGCCTTCCTAGTGAACTCGTTCACCATCTCGGCAGCCTTAACCGCTCCGGGATCGTCTACGAGGGGCTTGGCCTCCTGAATGTAGGGCTCGAACTCCCTCCTAGCATGACTTATTCTCCCAACCCGCTCGTAGGCCGGGTCAGTATTGGTTATGTCAGCCTTCAACTCAACACTCTTATGCCGCAGCACTAGGACGCCCCTATGCCCAATTGTAGCCCTAAACAATGCAACACCGTTGCCGCCGTCGAGCTCCAACCCGTTTACAGCCTCAGCGAGGAGCCTGGCCTCACGAGTCGTAACACTACGGCCAGCCCTCCTATCAATAATGCGGAGAGTCTTGGGGTCAACGGTGGCAAAGTTGGCCCGGAGGGCCACGTCACCCCTCCTAAACTCCAACCCAGCACCAACAGCCTCCAACGGCCCCCTACCAGTATAATACCTCCCGGGATCATAGCCAAGCAAGCTCATAACAGCAACATCACTCTCAGGGGC
>JALVJB010000023.1 GCA_027034115.1 Acidilobaceae archaeon
CGTCGACCTCGTAGCAGCCCTGAAGGGCCTGGTTCGGGAAGCAGTAATCGCCAACGACGCCGTAGCCGCCGCCTGGGCCGAGAAGGTCCTAGCAGGAGCACCCAGCGATTACGCACTCATAACGATAAGCACAGGCATAGGAGGCGGGATAGTTCTCTCCGGGGAGCCACTCCTAGGTAGGAGGGGTGAGGCCCACGAGGTAGGTCACATCGTTGTCAGCCTTGAGGGTCCCCCATGCGGGTGCGGTGGCAGAGGCCACTGGGAAGCCCTAGCCGGCGGTGCATGGATAGAGAGGACACTGAAGACTATATGGCCTACCCTAGGGTGCACCGGAGAGCCCCCGCGTGAACCCAGAGCCCTCTACCATCGAGCCAGGAGCGGCGACGAGTGTTCCCTCGAGGCGATAGGCTTCCTTGCCCGGGTTCACGCGGCGGGTATCGCTTCCGTAGCAGCGGCCTACGACCCGGAGATAGTCTATTTGGCGGGTGGACTCTACTGGGCTGGCAGAGACCTCTATATGCCCAGGATAAGGGAGTTCGTAGGCGAATACGTTATGAAGAGCCACGCTCCACGCCTTCTAGACGCTACCTACGGGCCCCGCCAGTCTCTCTATGGCGCCTACGCTATCGCTATTAGGCCTCCCAAGAGACTAGTCGAGTTGAACGGCCACGAGCTATCCCCGAGGTGGGGGTCCCTCGGCTAGGAGAATAGCATGGCTACGGGCTGATAGTGCATCGCTTAGAGTAGTCCGGGAAGCGGAGAAGCTCTTCTCATGGCAGGGCGTAGGTATTAGCCTCCCATTCCCCGGGGAGCTTATAGACGCAGAGGTCGTTGTTGCCCCCCTAAGGGGGACCCCCGAGTACCACGCCTACTCTTGGAGCCTTAGCCAGTACCGGGGAGGAATAATACGGGAGGGGGACCCTCTCAGGGCCCTCATGCTAGCCCTCTCATACCCTAAGGCCTACTTTGAGAGAGTGATAATCGGCGTCGACCCCGGCAGGGAATGCGGGGTCGCTGGGATAGCGGACAGCCTACTAGTCCATGCTAGGAGGGTCCCATGCGAAAAGCTGGGCGAGAGCATCGAAGAGCTACGCAATACCATACCGTGGAAGCGGTGGGAGGTCTACGTTGGGAACGGTCACGGCTTCGCATACGCAGCAGCTAGCCTCTCAGCCCATGGAATAGACTACGGTGTCGTGGAGGAGGCTTCAACCTCAAGGCCCGAAGCTAAGCCTAGGATGGCGCTAGGGATTAGGGACAGGGACATAATAGCCGGGGTCGCGATTGCACTCAGAGGTGCGTATAGTGGCGGGCGCCTCCCTTTCACGGTTCGCCGATAACTACGGCTACACCGATTATGGGGTTATCGAGAGGGAATACGAGGCCACAAGGCTGCTCTACGCGACGGAGTCCTCTCATAGCATCCCAAGGTTCCAGTTAAAGGGGTCCGAGACCACGTCGCTGGGCAACATAGTCTCGACTAGGAAGAGGCTCTACGAAGCCCTTGGAGTATCCGGCGACGGAGAGGCTTACCAGAAACTGCTAGATGCCCTAGCAAATCCTAAGGAGCTCAGGGTCGTGGGAGACCCGGGAGGATATAAGAAGGCGGGTAAGGGTCTTCTCTCGCTCCCATTCGCCAAGTTCTACGAGGGAGATGGAGGGTACTATCTAACAGCGGCCTTCATAGTAGCATGCCTGGACGGAGTATGCAATGCGAGCATACACAGGATAATGCTCCTTGACGAGAAGAAGGCGGCAGTCCGCATAGTCCCGAGACACCTCTACACGCTATACCAGAGGGCTCTGGCCAGGGGCCGCCCGTTACCGGTAACGGTTATCCTGGGAGTCCACCCTGCGGTACTGGTTGCAGTGGCCTCCTCGCCCAGGCTAGGCGTGTTCGAGCTTGAAGCAGCCTCAGCCCTCATGGGCGGTCTGGAGGTTTTCCCTAGCCCGGTACACGGTAACCCTGTCCCGGTAGGAGCTGGCGTTGTCTTGGAGG
>JALVJB010000024.1 GCA_027034115.1 Acidilobaceae archaeon
CACGCGTAGCGTGGCCTACTTATACGTGGTATCTTAAGCGGGCTTAAATATTAGATGCCATCGCTTTATAAGCGGTGCGCATTGTTGGAGGAGAAATCGTTTAAAGAAAACCTTCCTAAGCCGGAATCGAAGATCGAGAACATTGTTGCAACCGTAATCCTCGACCAGAACCTCGACCTGAACCTGATAGAGACCAGGATCCCCGATGTCGACTATAACCCAGACACTTTCCCCGGCCTGGTCTATAGGCTTAAACAGCCGAAAGTCACGGCCCTGATCTTCAAGAGCGGCAAGATGGTTGTGACTGGTGCAAAGAGCATATCAGAGCTGGTACTGGCAGTTAAGAAGATCATAAAGAGCCTCAGGGACGCGGGCATAGAGATCGTGGGTAAGCCCAAGTTACAGATACAGAACATAGTGGCGAGCGCGAACCTACACGTCTACATAGACCTGGACAAGGCCGCTTTCGTTCTCGAGAGAAGCATGTACGAGCCAGAACAGTTCCCCGGCTTAATCTATAGGATGAGCGACCCCAAAGTAGTACTCCTCATATTCAGTAGTGGAAAAATGGTCATAACCGGGGCCAAGAAAGAGGAGGACGTAAAGAGGGCTGTCGAGAACATCTATAAGACGCTCAGGGAGACCGGCTGCATCCTAGGGCCAGCATAGACTCCCGAGGGACAGAGACACGGGCACGCGCCTATATCTCCCCCCATACCTCTTAATAACTTGGGGATACCCGGGGGGCTCCAATGATGCCCTTGGCCGGGAATACTAGAGGGGAGCAATTCCTCGCAAGGAACCGGTGAAGAGCAGGGCTGAGCGCCGAGGAGCCCTCCAGGCGAATACTACTAGCCCTGTCGGATGCTAGCTGAGCATTAGCTCCTCTACTAGGCCGAGGCTCACGAGGGGCATCATGTCCCCGTCGCTGTCAATGACTACTGGTAAAGCCTCCTCCGGGATCCCGGATTCTCTAATAATGGGGCTGAGGTACGCTGACCTGTCCGTTGACACGATGTTTCCTACCTGGTATACGCCCGCGGGGGGTAGGATTAACACGTGGGATCCGTTTTCAAGGGGCATCTCTAGGAAGAGGGGGAACTTGGCCCTTCCCCCGCCGACCGAGACTTGTAGGGCTGGGTGCTCGTGGCCCATTACTAGGAGTTCGAAGTCCTCCTCTATCTTCTTATGTCCGTGGGCTACTAGCACTCCTTTACCGGCGTCGTAGGCTTCCTCGAGCATTTCGATGCCCAAGGGGGCTAGTACGGCTTTAGCATAGTTGTCATGGTTCCCCCTAACAACTATCACTTCCCTGAATCCTAGCTCTAGGGCTTTCCGGGCGAGTTTAGCTATCTCGATTCTCTCCTGCCGTGTGAGTTTCTGGAAGCAGTGCTTGAGGTCTCCATTGATTATTAGCCTGCTACTGGGCCTGAGGGTGGCCAGTCTTTCGAGGAGGCCTATTGTTTTCCGGAGCTGGAGCCGGGGCAAGTATACGCCTGTGCTAGCCATTACTTCCTCGTATCCAAGGTGTATATCGGATATTACAAAGGAGTCGTCGTGCTCTATGTATACGGCTGGCACTCCCCTGACGAGTAGAACCCCCTTCTCACCGGATACCCCTATCTGTTCGAAATGCCCCGACAGTAGACGGCCACCCAGGGTAATACCCTGTGCAATCCTGGAGGCTATAATGTTAGGGTAGGAGCCCGTTGGAGGGGTTTGTGGCGGGCCCGCCGGGATTTGAACCCGGGACCTACGGGTGTCCCCTCCGGGTAGAGGCCAGGACACCCTCCACCACGCTAAGAGCCCGCCGCTCTACCAGGCTGAGCTACGGGCCCACTCCTCCCGACTCCCTCAACTTGCACACGGCGGGATTTAAGGGTTTCACCCGCCACGGTAAAGGCGTACAATAGCGATCCCTGCAACTACCAGCCCCGCTAGGATTACTACTAGGAGCGCTAAGGGTATTCTCGAGGGCTGGCTGGGAGAGGTTCCATTCACAAGTATCCTTCCAACGCTAATACTAGATGGAACGGGAGTCGGGGGTGCACGAGCGCTGGCTAGAAGGGTGGCGAGCGATTTGAAGTCAACGTCACGCAGGGTTGGAGCATTCCAGTGCCCGGCGAGGGAGAACCTCACCGAGTAAGCCGAGGGTTTCAGGGGTCCCCCAGTTATCTCGGATGGTTTAGAGGCCGACTTCTCCTCTTTCAGGATTTGTAGCGGCGGGGGCCCCCTAAATGTTACTCCATAGCCGATACCCTTCTGGTAGAGTACGAGGTAGACTAGATAGTAGCCGCTTCCGACCTGGCTGGCAGGAGCCTCTATGCTCGCCTCTAATACACCCTTGCCCGTGTTTGAAGGCTTCAGCTCCCTGAACGTTCCCGGGATAGGCTTAAGGTCGGGGCCGAGAAGGGCGGCGACTGCTCTCGTAACCCCGCCGAGCCCCGTCCTAGGAGTTACGTCTACTGTAAGCTCGAGGGTCCCTCCCTTAAACTGGGAGACCATGTTTAAGCCTTCGCCAGTGATCTCCCCGAGTATCCCGCTGGGAGGTGTGAGGGAGGCTGACGGGTAGACTATTGAGTAGAGCGAGAGACCGTCCCCAGAGCGCTCTATTAGAATAGGGGCTTCTCCCCGCGAGACGACGACTCCATTGCTAATCCCTCCACCATCGACTACTGGCGCGTCACCGGGCTCCCTAGTGACTATTACGTCGAAGTCTCCGTCGCCGTCGGCGTCAGCGAGGAGAATACTGCTGGGGACCCCTGAGGGGAGCGCTACAATGTAGTGGCCCCTGCCCACCCCCTCGCCGCCGAGGGGGGTTATGCCGGGCCTAGGCCACTCCGAAGCAATAGAGGGGTAGAGAGGTGCAACTCCCACTCCCCCGCAGCCCTCCACCCGGTAGTACACGACGCCCTTAACGCCGGGTATCGCTACGGCGGTGAATATCCTAGAAACCTCGTAGACGGTGTAATTACCGTTGAGCCCCACAACCATAGCGGTCACACTACAGTTACCACCTATTAGTGAGGCAGTCACCGAGGATAGCGAGATAACAGGGGTATAGCTCATGTTTGCAGGCACCAGCTCGGTGGCCCATGCATCCCTCCCGGAGGCATTGTAGAGGACGCCGACAACACTAGTGTTAGAGACTATTAGTGTAGCACTACTCGGCTTGACAACTCTTAGGATCTCGCCGGGCCTCACCGTGAAGAGGGACCCTCCAACGAGTACCCGGGCGGTCCTATTACCGTCGGGGGCGATAAGTAGGACCCCCTCTAGTGGCGGGGCCAGGAGCTTCACTCCCGGTAGCGGTATGGAATAGGAGAGGACTCCGTGCCCGGGGATCCGGGCGTATACTATTCCCCAAACCTTGCTGGTAGATAATAGTGGTAGCAGGGTATCATTACTCCCCGTGGCCTCTAGCCTTACAAGGTCTAAGGCCCCGTGGAGAGAGGCTTGCCCGATCCTCTCCCCATCGCTTGGAGCCCCGTTAAAGTCTACGTCATTGTAGAGGGTGAATCCTGGGGGTCCCCCCACGATTATGGTAGCACCCGTTCTAGAAGCGGGGGCTGGGATGGGTACAGTGAGCCTCTCATAGTGGACCGGCTGCGGTATTGGCGGGGAGGGTGAGGGCTCTGGCTGGGTAGCGGTTATGATGGGAGGAAATGCTAGGGCTAGGATTACTAGGAGGACTGCTATTCTCCTCAACGCTTCACACCCCTAAGGGCTAGCCGTTTGGCTATCCGGAACTTACCATTATAATTCTTATATATTATACTATTATTACATGCCTTCTCGACGAGGCTTCCACTATCAATGTCGCCGGGCAGGGGGACCCTCAAGTGGCACATCGCCAGGCTACCCACTAGGTGGTTGGGCACCTCAAGGGGTAGGCTATCCCAGATTATCGAGTCGTCCTCCATCATATGGAGCAGGATCCCCCACTGGTCGTGGGTCGCGAAGTCCGTTCTCGTGTAGACGACGCCCACGATCCTCGGAGGGCCTAGAGTGTAGCCGGCCTCATGATCCCCGAGCACCACTACGTCGGGGCCCCTCCCCGCGTAGGGGCCATTATAGACCTCTTCGCGTAGCCAGACTCGGAGGCCCTTATAGCGGCGGAGAACCGCGGCGACCTCGCGCGGATCAGCTCCGTTAGTGTAGACGCCGTAGGCGAAAGTGAAGGGTACGAAGGCCTTGCTACGCTCATAGTCTATCGAGTAGCCCGGCTTCAAGTATATCCTCTTACCCGTCTTGGACCCGTAGAAGCGTAGTATACGTAGCGCGATCTTCCTCGCTACTCCCTCTAAGCGTAGCTTTACAAGTATCTTGTAGAGGCTCATGGGGACCCTTATCTTCTTAGCCTCCTCGCCCCTGGCCTCGAATACTTCTTGCTCGTGGAGGTGCTCGGTCTCCTCCCTACTCGGCACGGCATAGCCTTCCCTGTATAGTATATCATTAACGTTGACCCTCACCCTGAACTCGCGGAAGCCGTGGTCGCTCACAATCATAAGGTTTCCATAGTTGTCATATAGGAGGCGGGCTAGCCTGTCTATCTTATCCCATAGACTAGAGTGTATAGATGGGTCGCGGAACAGCTTCGTGTCCTTGTGGAGGACCACGTCGGGGTAGTCAAGGGTTACCCATGTCAACGGCGGAGGGTCCCTCAACTGGTCCTCCAGGAGCGCCCTAACACCCTCAACATAAGCCTCGAGGAACTCTAAATCATACTTGGGAGGCCACTCACTAGGGAAATACTTCTCGTGAAGCCCCCTAGGCCTAGAGAGGGGGCGGGGAGTAAAGAAGAGGTTTGAAACGATAACAGCTTTAGATGCCGGTAGAAGCGGGAAATCGGGTATCGGGTTTACTACGAGGCTCCTCAACCCCTCATAGCTGAGGACCTCGTGGATCCTCGGGTGCTCCAGCTGGGCAGCAGTGTTAAAGAAAGCCTTCTTCTCCTGGCGGTCGAAGGAGAGGAAGCTAAAGATTCCATGCTTCCCGGGATTGACCCCGCTCATCATTGAGGGCCAGGAAGCAGGGGTTACCGGTGGTATACAGCTGAGCCTCTTCCCGGCCCCGATTGTCTTGTCATTGAAGATGAATGGGGCGACCCCCGCCTCGCGGGCCTTCTCTAATAGCCAGTATGGGAAAGCGTCTAGGCCCAGCACGGCCAGCCTGCGGTCAGTCATCCCTTATTGTTCCCCGGGGTTTATTCAACGAAGGGATTCGAGTATTTGAGTACGACCTCCGCCACTTCCGGCCTCATCATGTACTCCGGGGGCTTCTCCCCCCTCCTCAGCATCTCCCTTATCCGGGTACCGCTTATCTTAATCCTGTACTCTGGCGGGTGTGGGCAAGTCTTCTCTGTAGCCATCCCCCCGCACTTCTTGCAGTAGAAGGCTTCCCGTATGAATAGGGGCGTTATACCGAGGTCGGGGAACTCATTAAAGAGGTCCCACGCCTCGTAGGGCCCATAGTAGTCTCCGACGCCAGCGTGGTCCCTGCCAACTATGAAGTGGGTGGCCCCGAAGTTCTTCCTAACTATAGCGTGGTGCACCGCCTCCCGGGGACCCGCATAGTGCATGTTCATGCGCAGGCCAGCGAGGACCACTACGTTCTTGGGGAAGTAGTTGGCTATTAGGGCCTTGTACGCCTCTATTATCACCTCGTCCTTATAGTCTCCCTTCTTCTTCCACCCTAATAGCGGGTGTACTAGGAGGCCGTCCGTGAATGTGAGAGCCGCTTTCTGGACGAACTCATGGCCCCGGTGCGGCACGTTCCTCGTCTGGAATGCGGCGATAGTCTTCCAGCCCCTCTCCCGGAACAGCACCCTTGTCTCCCTGGGCCAGAGGGTTACCTCTTCGAAGGGGTTGGGGGGCTCGCCCACCAGGTCTATCCGGCCGCCAACTAGTAACTCCTTCCTGGCGAGCGTCTTGGCGACTCCAGGATGGTTAACGTCCACGGTCTTGTAGACTAGCTGCGCGTGCCTCTTCTTATCCCAGCCGTAGATTTCTTCAACCCTCATAAGGGCTATGGGTTTTCCATCGTAGAATAGTGCTATATCGTCGCCCTCCGAGACCCCCGGTATCTCAGCCGGGTCCACGTCCAGGACTATCGGTATAGTCCACGGAGTGTCGTCGTGCAGCCTCATGTCCTCGAGAACGCTAATGTAGTCCTCTTGGACGAGGAATCCCTCGAGGGGGCTGAAGGCTCCATAAGCTATATCCAGGAGGTCGATCGCCCTCTCCAGGCCCACGTCTAGCCTTGGAACCTCTCTGGCCTCTTCGAGCAGGGCCTCCCTCCTCTTCCCCGTGGCTACCCTATATACCAGCCTTCCACCGTGGGGCCTGCTGACCATCCGCGTACACCTCTACTAAATGTAGCCGAGCTTCCTCAGCTTCTCGATAATCCTCTCCTTGTCCTCCTCGGTGAACGGCTCCTCCTGGCTGGCCTGCTCGTGCTCCGCTACTACCTCCCTGAGAACGTAGGTCACGTACTGGCTAACACTAGTGAATCCTGTTCCCTCTATCAGCTTCTTGATCCTATTGTAGAGGGTGACGGGGATGGAGACCGTCGTGTACTTCCCCTTCTTCTCGGCCAATAGGGCTGCACCACTAGGATTGTGTGTAGCGGGCTTAATTAAATGTAATTAGAAGACCCTAGATGTACCCGAGATCCTTGAGCCTCTCCTTAATCTTCTCCTCGTCCTCCTTCGAGAGGGGCTCCCCCTCTCCCAGCCCGCTCGAAGCCTCCTCTATGAGGAATTCTATGAGGGCCTCCACGCTGTCGAACCCGCTCTCCTCTGCAAGCTTCTTAGCCTTCTCATAGGCCTCCTTAGAGATCTCTATGCTAACCTTCTCCTCCGCCAATAGTCATCCCTCGCATACCACTGGTAGTTTATCGAGGATTGTTTTAAGCCTTGAGTAAAGCAGGTCCACCGACTCCTCGACGCTAGCCTTATCCGTGTCTATCACGAGCCAGGGGTTCTCCGGGGGCTCGTAGGGATCGTCGATACCGGTCATGTGCTTGATCTCCCCGGATAGAGCCTTCTTGTAGAGGCCCTTAGGATCCCTCCTGATAACGGTCTCCAGGCTAGCCTTCACGTAGACTTCGAGGAAGGGCGCCTCTTCCTCGACGATCTCCCTTACCATCCTCCTGGCATCTCTATAGGGTGAAACGAAGCTGGCCAGCACTATTACCCCGTTCCTGGCGAGGAGCCTGGTTATCCAGGCAATCCTCCGGAGATGGTTCATCCTCTCCTCCCTAGTGAACCCGGAGCCGACGCTGACCGTCTTCCGGGCCCAGTCACCGTCGATGAGCTCAACCCGGTAGCCCTCGGCGCGGAGCTTCTCTGCAACCCTACCTGCTATGGTAGTCTTACCGCTACCAGGGAGCCCCGTGAGCCATGCGACCAACCCCTTCTCCAGGCACTTCAAACCGCAGTCTCCTCCAAAGGCTCCTCCTGCTCCTGGAGGGTGGTTTTGACGGGTTAATGGGGTTGAGGGTCCCTCAGGGGCTCCCGGTTGCGTAGTAGGAAGGCTAGGGCCGGGTACAGGATCTTATAGACATCCTCAACCTTGTTGACGGCGTGGCCCATGTCTGGGGCTATGTAGGCTTCAAAGCTCTTACCCTTCTCTAAGGCCTTCTCCATGAACTTTAGAACCGGTTTTAGCGGAGTACGGCTATCGTTCTGCGGGTGAACTATCATTAGGGGGTCCCTCAGGTTATCCACGTAGCTTATAGGACTCCTCTCCCCTAAGAGATCCATCTTCCCGGCGAAGAGCATCGCTATGAAGCTCTTGAAGGCGGCGTCGCTGAGCTCGTACATCTCCCTCCAGTCGACCACGCTAGCCCCAGCAACGCCGGCCTTGTAGATGCCGGGCTTGCGTGTGAGGGCGCACATGGTCATGTAGCCCCCGTAGCTGTAGCCCATGATGTAGAGGTTTGAGGCGAGCCCGCTCTCCAGAGCCCACCTGGAGGCGGCTACGATATCTTCCAGCTCGCCGCCACAGGGGTCTCCAATTATCCGGAGCCTCCACTCCTCTCCATAGCCAGTGCTACCCCTATAGTTTGGCATTACAACGTTGAAGCCCGCCAAGGCTAGGCTGGCGGCGAAGACGTCCCAGACGTCCGCTGTCTCGGCGAAGGGCCCGCCATGTACTAGTGTGATGGTGGGCCCAGGCTTGCCTGCCCTGGAGCTTTCAACAATGAAGGTGGGCACCTTAGAGCCGTCATAGCTCTCCACTAGCTCGAAGCCAACAGTGGAGATAGCCTCCTCAACGTAGTCTGGGACCTCCCCAGCTAGTACCCTTGAACCATCTAGGCCCACTATGCTCGAAGGAGTCTTTAGGCTAGTATAGGTCGTGACCAGTCTGCCCCTCCACTTGTACACGCCCCCGTGAATACCGATGGGGGCGTCGACCTGCTTCCCGTCTAGGAATATCCTGCTCCTCCCATTCTTCCTCCCAACCACTACCAGGGCTCCGTCGGGCAGGAATCCTATGTAGTTGAAACTCATAGGCCCGAACTCTTCAAGGTCTCCATGAGGCAGCTCTAGCCTCCTGGACTCCATTGTATTAGGGTCTATTCTCTCAAGCCACGCCCCTGAGGGTCCCTCAACCCCTGCAACGATCCAGCCCTCCGGGTGTATGACCATGTAGGTGGCGCTAGCGTTCTCGGGCTTGTAGACCTTCACCTCTCCCGAGGCTAGGTCTACTACTAGCCCCTGGAAGCGGCCCGACGCTGGGTCCAGCGCGCCTACTCCTACCGCAGTGTTCCCGGATAGGTCTGTGAGGGTTGCGAATCCTGGGAGGGTAGCTACTTTCCTCGGCTTGCCCTCCACGGAGTATATGGCTATCTCTCCCATCGTGGCTGAAACGTAAACAATCCTCTCATCATCGTATACAACACCCATTATCCTAGAAGGCTCGACCCCCTCAACCCTCTCCTCCTCGCCTGGCGAGTCCAAGCTAACAGTAAAGAGCAGGTGTTGCTCCCTGCCACGAGCCACATCACGGGTAAACACTACCCTGCTAGCACCGTAGGGGACCCTCGCGGCGCCGCTCACCGGCTCCCTGTTAAGCTTGACAAGACTCTTGCCGTCATAGGAGTAGAGGTTCGCCGCTCCCTCCCTGAGGGCCGTAGCTACAATCCTCTCCCCACTGCCAACGCCCTGGATACTATACATTTCAATATTTATGAGGCGTATTACTTCCTCGAGAATACGGGAGTAATCACTAGAACAGTTAACCCTCGACAACTAGGTATTCACCAGGCCATAAACGCCGCATCTACAAGTATTATATTGTTGAGAGTAAAGGAGCTGAGAGGGTCCCAGTGAATCCCGCCCTATTATTCTGGGCACGTGTTGCCCAGTAGCTCTACGAGGCTGGCGAGCCTACCGCGGAAAACACTATAGCGGAAAGTGTTCCCGACCCTCATACTCTTCTCCCTCAGCCTCTCCTCCAGCCCGGGAGTCGATACTATACTGGACAGGATAGAAGGCACTTCCCCTATGTTCCCGTAGCCTAGCCTGCCATCAATCTTAGACGCTATATCAGTCCATGCTCCGCCATCCCTGTAGACGAGGGGTATCGCCCCTAGCTGGGCTGCTTCGGCGACCGCGATGCCGAAGTGCTCTATGAAGGGAGGGTGTATGTAGAATCTAGCCCTCGCCAGGTTGTCTTCGACCTCCTCTCGCGGAGGATTAGCGATTAACTCGATGCTCTCCAGGCTACTAGATTTTCTTCTCAGCTCCTCGAAATACCTCCTGCTACTCCGGCCGTGGACGCTTCCCAACACTATGAGCTTCAAGCCTAGCCCTCTGAGGCTGGGTGCAATGGAGAGGATGGACTCGAGTTTTTTCTCTGGGGTGAAGCGGGAGACTGTTACGGCTATGTTTTCCTTGTCTCTAGGAGTAGCCCTCGTCTCGACCGGGGGGTGGAGCACGCAGGCGGGCCTTCCGTAAACCCTACGGACAAGCCCGCGAGTCCACTCCGAGTTCACCGCTAGTAGCTGGGCTTGCCTAGGCCATGATACCCCTACGGCCTGCTTCCTGGAGAGCCAGTCGTAGAACCTCCTCAGGGGTCCCCCAGCCCCGTAGACTAGTCGTCTAGCGAGCACGGGGAAATGGATGTAGGCGATGTCCGCCGGGAAGGGGATGTTGGATTGGCTCTCGATGGATAAGTCGTAGTCTAGTGTTTCCAGGAGGACTAGTGCTCTACGGGCGGCTATGAGTCTCCGGTACTCGGCCGCCCTCCCCCCGAGGAGCTTGTAGACCGTTTCCTCGACCAGGCTAGTGCCCGGGTCAAGTATCCTAGCGGTTGCCAGATCCATCCCGATATCACGGGCCAGGGGTTCCAGGCCTGCGCGTGCATGCGTGACTAGTGTCACCTTGTAGCCTAGGTCCGCGAGGGCTCTCGCAGTGTAGAGCCCGACTTTCTCAGCCCCGCCTATCCCCTCGATTAAACTGTGTATTACTATTGCGTGTGGCAAGTGTCCCTGACCTCTCCCCGGGAGCCCAGCCCTCTTCGTGAGTGGCGGGCTTAACCCATGATATACCAGGTAGGCGCCGGATTAATTCTAGTACTGGTGCATAGTGCTGGCGCTCGGATCCGTCTCTCCCAGTTTGCTGGCAAGCATTAGCAGGGTGGCAATGAAGCAGGAGTCCAATACAAGGCCAAGCGTGTTCAAGTGGTGGGGGCGGAGGCCTGTTGCTATAGTAAGGGCGTTCCTTGCCTTAGCCGCTGGGGCCGGCGAGGAAGACGCCCTGGGAGTCGCCCTTGGGAGGAGGGAGAGTTTTGAAAGGGTGAGGAGGCTGGTGAGTGGTAGAAGACTCCTAGACCCCTTCGCAGGCTCCGGAGTCATCCCCGTTGAAGCCTCGAGGCTAGGCTACACTGCCGTCGGCCAGGATGTGAACCCCTACGCGGTAGCGGTGGCAGAGGCTTACGCCGAGCTTTGCATGGGAGGATGCAAGGCTAAGTCCGAGTGCCTATGGGGGTCCCTCGCCCGCTCCTGGGGGAGGGTTCGGGGGCTATGGTGCAGGGGGGACTCCTGCATAGTTCACGTGCTCCTGGCCAGGTGTCCGCCCTGCACTGCCCCTGTATGGGTTTCCAGTGCTAGGAGCGGGTCGAGTGCTAAGAGGGCCCTCGTCCTAACGGAGGACTACTCCTTGGAGTGGAGGGACCCCCGGGATCTTTCACCGGGGGAGCCTAGGATACCATTGCCCGCTGGCCTTCCCCAGGAGGCCCCGGGGTATGTGGCCTACGCGCTGGAGTACTATCACAGGGGTGCTAGGAGATGGGTCTCCCTTGCTTCTAGAGATAGGGAGTCTGTAGAGTGGAGGAGGTTCCTAGAGGAGACCGCTAGGGTTGCGAAGCCCTTAGCGGCGAGCTCGGGGGGCGTGAGGGTCCCCCTTATGGAGGAGACGAGGAGGCTTTACAGGCACGGGGTTACCACCACTCTAGGCCTCTTCACGTGGAGGCAGGCCGCAACCTATGCTCTCGTCGCTAGGGAGGCATGGGCTTGCAGGAGGGAGATGGCCCTCGCGGTCGCCAATGCTATGCAGTCTGGAAGCCTCCTAGCAATGTACTATCAGCCCATGGCTAAGGTGAATCCCGGCTTAGTGGTTAAGAGCTACTGGCTACCAAGGAATCCCGTCGAGTTAAACCCAGTCGCCAATACTAGGATGCCCCACCCGCCAGCTCCCAGCGCTAGGCCTGTGGGGAGGGGGACCCTCGTATCCATTATTCAACGCTATGGCAACGCTTGTTGGAATGGGAACGGTTGCGTTGAGCCACCTACGATACTGCTGGGGGACTCGACTAGGAACGTGCCGGGGAGCGGCTACGATATTATAGCGACCGACCCGCCGTACCCGGGCCTCCACACGTACCGGGATATGAGTCTTCTCTACGCCCATGCTAGCATGCTAGCCGGCCTGAGGGTCCCTCCAGAGTGGAGTGAGGTAGACACACGTGATCCAGAGTCGTATAAGGCTGGCGTGCTCTCCGCGATGGAGAAGAGCCTATCGAAGGCTGTGAAGGGGAGTGTGGTACTCCTCTTCATATCCAGCCCTTCGCCGGAGGGGATTTCTACTATCGCGGAGCTACTCGAAGAGCTTGCTAGACTGGGGATTGGCTACGAGGCCATCTACCCCGTCATCGCGGAGAACCCCGGGGCCCTGGGTAGGAGTGCTAGCAGGGTTGTATTCGTAGTTGCCGGAAGACTGGGGATCCCGACTAGGAGAGGGTTCCTCGACCCATTATCCCTGGCCTGGAGGGTAGCTAGGGAGGTTGGACTGAGAGAGGGGGAGGCCAGGTATGCGGGCTTGGTTTCAAGCGTGCTAAGCGACGCCCTCAGCATACGCCTGGCCTAGAAGTATGATTCTAGCCCGCTCTCCCTCCACCTCCTCACTACTTCCCTCCTACTCTCCTCGTCTTCCGGCGGTAGCGGCGGCCTAACCTCGCATGTATCGATAACTCCCTCCTCAGCGAGTATCGTCTTAATGCCTCCCTGGAGAGACCTGGCAGGCTCCAGGATCCATGGTATGTTTAGTAGGAGCTTGTGGAGTTCTACTGCCCTGGAGTAGTCGCCTTTCTCGTAGGCTTCGACGAGCCTTGAGTGGAGCCTGGGTGTGAGGTTGGCCCCAGCAGTAATGCCTCCATCGCCCCCGGAGGAGAGGTTGTATAGGAGTAGCTCGTCGCTCCCCGAGTATACTATGAAGCTCGGAGCCCTCCTCTTCAACGTTCTAATTAGGCTGGCCTGGTAGCTTACACTATCAACCGTAGCTTTAACGCCAACTATCTTATCTACTAGTGATAGTTTCTCGATAGTGGAGATGCTCACCAGGGTCCCTGTGTGGCTCGGGATGTTGTAGACTAGTATCTTCGAATTAATGTTACCGGCTAGCCATTTGTAGAAGGCTTCGATGCCGTATTGGGGTGGAGAGTAGTAGTATGGCGGTGGTATTAGGAGGTATCTAGCCCCCTCCCCGGAGAGGGCTTTGGCCTCGCCTAGCACAGCGAAGGGGTTAGGACCCCCTACACCGGTAATCAGGGAGTCCCAGCCTACTACACCCGCCACCTCTCGCAGTAGAGTCACCTTCTCGCTAACGGTCAGCAGGGGCATCTCACCAGTCGTCCCCGCGACGAGTACTCCAACGCCCTTAGCGGCGATCCTTCTAGCAAGCTTCTTGGCGGAATCATAGTCTACCTCTAAGCCATGATTATAAGGTGTGACCATCGGAGCTATTACTCGAGGCAGTCCGGCCAATACAAGCACCTCCCCTTCTCACGGAGACAAAGCTCGAACCTACTCTGAGCCGCCTTGGACCAGCAGAGGCCCCGTCCCTCACCACCCTCCGATGATCGGATAGGGGGACCGGGCATTCCTCATCGGCGGCTCCAATGCTACGGGGAGGATTAGATACTAATTATTTTACCAGAGGCTGGGCCCCGATAGATAGGCTTCGAGCGGGTGTATAGTGGAATGCTACCCAGGGCTGCGTCGAAATTCGTAGAAGCATGGTACGCTCTAGGCCACGTCAAGGATGACAGCGTAGTAGCTATAAGCGGGTTCAACATGCCCCTCACCCCCGAGTACCTCATACAAGGCCTCTACCAGCTCTACAGGACCAGCGGCCACCCCAAGAACCTGTTCATTATAAGTGACACGTTCCCAGGCACCCCGGGTAGGGGGCTGGACTGGGTTGCGGAGCGCTTGTACAAGGAGGAGGGTGAGAGTCAAGAGTTCATCAGGGGCATGCTGGTAGCCTACTATGGCTGGAGTAAGTGGCTCCAGAAGATGGCGCAGGAGAACCTTTTCGAAGCGTATACCTGGCCGATATGTGTCCTCGCCTCATGGTTCCGCGATGTAGCGTCGGGTAAGCCTGGAACCCTTTCCAGGGTCGGCTTGGGAACATTCCTAGATCCCAGGCAGGATGGTGGCGCCCTTAACGATTTAGCGAAGGAGAAGCGGACTGTGAAGGTTGACCTAGTCGAGATAGACGGTGAAGAGTTCCTCCTCTACCGTGCACCCCTACCGGAAGTGGCGATAATCAGGGGTAGCAGGGCTGACGAACTAGGCAATATTAGCCTAGACGAGGAAGGGATCATAGGCCCCATACTACAGATAGCCCAGTCTGCGAAGTCGAAGGGCAGGAGGGGGCTGGTGATAGCCCAGATCCTCTACCCTGTGCGTAGCGGCACGATAGAGCCGAAGAAGGTGGTCATACCCGGGCCGCTAGTCGACTACATAATAAAGGCTCCACCCTCTAAGCACTGGCAGAGTGCTACCATACAATATGATCCAAGAATCAGCGGCCAGGTCAGCGTTCCCACGGAGTACCTTGACATCAAGCCGGAGCCCCTCACCACGAAGAAGCTGATAGCAAGAAGGGTACTCCTCGAAATGGTTAGGAGAGTCGTGGAGAAGGGGAGCTATATCGTTATTAACCTGGGAGTAGGTATACCAAGCATCGTCAGCACCCTGATAGTGGAAGAGGGGCTCCAAGACTACATTATACCGACAGTAGAGTCGGGTCCATGGGGAGGCTTGGCACTCCAAGGAGCAGACTTCGGCGTAGCACTCTCTCCGAAGGCGATAATCCCGCTGAGCGAGCAGTTCGTCTTCTACGAGGGCGGAATCATAGATGCGGCAAGCCTGGGGTTCCTCCAGGTAGACAAGGAGGGCAAGGTAAACGCGAGCATACTCCCTGGAAGGCTCACCGGCCCCGGAGGATTCCCCTGTATAAGCACAGGAGCGCCTAGACTCTACTTCGCCGGCCGCTTCACCGCTGGTAAACAAGATATTAGGGTAGAGGAGGACGGGTTGAAGATCGTGAAGGATGGAGACATACCGAAGTTCGTAGAGAACCTCTACAAGATCCTATACTGTCCTTGCAACGCTGTTGAAGAGGGGAGGGAGCACCTCTACATAACAGAAAGAGCCGTCTTCAAGCTGACTAGTGAAGGCTTAGAACTCTACGAGATAGCCCCAGGAGTAGACTTAGAGAAGGACATACTAGCTAAGATGGAATTCAAACCGGTAGTCTCAAAGAAGCTAGAGGTCATGGACAAGAGACTCTTTAAGAAGACCAGGATGGGTCTAAGAGAGGAGCTATTGGAGGCTCTACGGCGCTAAAGGCTCACCCAGAACTCATACCCCCTCTCTCTAAGCTCGCGGAGAATCGCGTCAATAGCTTCCCTGCCGGGAGCCTCGAAGGTAATCGTTACCATAGCATTCCAGGCTGGCAGGTTCTCACCGGTCCTATCATGGTATATTCCGATAACGTTCCCCCTATGCTTCGCGATAATATCGAGCACGTTCCTCAACTGTCCAGGAGCGTCTGGTACGAAGCCTGTTATCCTAGCCAGTCTCCCCGCCCTTGCCAGGCCTCGAAGTATTATTCTGTAGATGTGCGTGAGGTCGATATTCCCACCGCTAACAATGCTAATGGTCTTATCGCCCCGAACAGGAGCCTTACCATGTATTATCGCGGCGAGGCTGGCGGCGCCGGCTCCCTCAGCTAGCACCTTACCCCTCTCTAAGAGGAGATATATGGCATGGGCTATCTCGTCCTCTTCGACGGTGTACACTCCCGAGACGGTTTCCTTTATCACTTGAAAGGTGTAGTGGCCTAGCATCTTAACCACGAGGCCGTCGGCGATAGTCGGCTTGGGTTCTACTCGTACTGGTTTGCCCTCTCTTAGGGAGATGAGAGTCTTGGGTGCAGCCGCTGGCTCGACACCGTAGACCCTGACCCCCGGCTTCTCCACGGAGAGCACCGATGCGATCCCAGAGATTAGGCCTCCTCCCCCTATTGGTACCACTACTGAGTCAAAATCGCCGGCCTGCTCGAGTAGTTCGAGGGCTATTGTGCCTTGTCCAGCCATAACGTCTGGATCGTCGAAGGCGTGTACCAGGTAGTAGCCCCTCTCTCGAGCTATCCTCTCGGCTACTTGGAGTGTCTCGTCGAAAACCCTCCCGGCTAGGACTATTTCTGCCCCATAGCTCCTGGTAGCTTCTATCTTGGAAATGCTCGCTGTTTCCGGCATTACGATAACGGCTTTCAACCCGAAGATCTTGGCCGCATAGGCCACGCCTTGAGCGTGGTTACCCGCGCTGGCGGCTACTACGCCTTTGTAGTCATCCTTGATCTTGTAGACCTTGTAGAGTGCGCCCCTCGCCTTGAACGCCCCCGTCTTCTGGAGGTTCTCGTACTTCAGGTAGACTCTGGCATTGCTCATCCTGGAGAATGTCGCGGACTCTTCCAGGGGCGTGACGTGGATATACTCGCTTATTACCTCTCTAGCCTCCTTCGCCCTCCTCGCGATCTCCCGGACTAGTTCGCTCATTCCAGCGGCCTCCATATCCTAGCAGAGGTAGGCTATCGCTTCTACCTCCAGGTCGGCTCCCACCGGTAGGTCGGATACTTCGACTACTGCTCTCGCTGGTTTAACGCCTTTGAAATAATCGGCGTATATCTTGTTGAAATCCGAGAACTTGCTTATATCCTTAATATACACGGTGACTTTAACTACCTGGTCCAGTGTTGCTCCAGCCGCTTCGACGATTGCTTTGAGATTCTCTAGGACTCTCCTGGCCTTAGCCTCGAAGTCTCCCTCTACTAGCTTCCCGGTAGCAGGATCGATAGGCACTTGACCAGCTATGAATAGGAAGCATCCCGCCCTGATAGCCTGGCTGTAAGGGCCTACTGGTCTGGGAGCCTTCTCTGTGAACACTGCTTCGATACCAGCTTCTGGAGGCATGGTTTACACCATTCATAACTCGCGGTTGCTGGTGGTTATCTGCGTCATTCATTACTCGGTTTATACCCGGCGGCGAAGCCCAGGAGTATTGCTCCTATCACGCTAACTATCATTAGTGTAGAGGCGCTAGGGGACTCGTAGAGCGGTACCTGCTTCCGAATAGCCGCGGCGATTAGCCCGGTCGAGGTCTTGTTTAGGGGGTTGAG
>JALVJB010000025.1 GCA_027034115.1 Acidilobaceae archaeon
CGAGGAGACCGATGTAGTACACGTCATTCCATTGCAGCCCCGAGACTTGGAGGCGACCATGGTCCTCGGGAAGCCCTACTGGGCTCGGAGGGTGCTGGAGGGTGTTGCGCTCATATAGCCGGGTGCTCGGCGGGTGCACTAGTGTAACGGAGGTTAAGGAATACGTCTACTGCCCAGTGATACCCTGGATTCACAAGTATCTGGGCTACCATACTAGGCCGACTCCCAGCATGGAGTCGGGGAAGGAGAAGGCCGACGCCTCCTACAAGTCCAGGGTAGCCGAGGAGCTAGGACTGCCGAGGCCTGTCAGGGTCGAGGTGCCCGTGAAGGATTGCAGCCTTGGAGTCTCGGGCGTGGTGGATATCATTGCGGGGAAGGGGCCGTACACGATCGTAGAGGTAAAGGCCTTCCCCCGTAGGATCGAGCGGGCTAGGCACTTCAAGACTCAGCTAATGGTCTACGCCCTCCTAGTATGGAGAAATATGGGGCCTGTTAGGGAGGCAATACTCTACATGGGCGGGAAAGCCCACAGGTACAGGGTTACTAGTAGGGACCTGGAGGCGGCGAGGCGCGCCTTGAGGGGGCTCCAGAAGGTGCTAGAGAGCGAGGAGCCTCCCAGGGCGAGGCAGAATCCTGCCAAGTGTAGCTACTGCTGGTATAGGAGGGTCTGTCCTCTCCAGGCATAGTGGAGTGTGAGAAATGAGAGGGTCGCCATGGGGTTTACGGTCTTCACCGCCCGGTCGGGGGCTCTGGAGACCGTCGTGCGCTCATCCCATTATTAGAAGGGGGTGGTGGAGAGTTTTATCGTGGCCTCTTGCCCTCGACGAACTCTATGAACCACTTATGGGCTTCCTCGTCGCTCGGTGCCTGTACTGGGGGGTGCTTGAAGAATGGTGCTGACACGCTTATGACTGGGCCGGCTACTCCGCGGTCTAGCGCTATCTTCGCGCCCCTGATGGCGTCTATCATTGCCCCGGCGAACATGCTCTTATCGTCTACGACGAGTTTCGCCTCGACTATTACGGGGAAGTCTGCGAAGGCCCTGCCCTTAATGTAGAAGTATGCTATCTTGGTGTTGCCTAGGAATGGTACGTAGTCGCTAGGCCCTATCCTTACCTTCCCCTTCTCCGCTAGCTCCTTGCCGTAGGGTAGTATGCTTGTCACTGCCTCGGTCTTGCTCACTCTCTTGCTCTTCAGCCTCTCCTCCATTAGCATGTTCTCGAAGTCAGTGTTGCCCCCTATGTTTAACTGGTAGGTCTCCTCGACCTTCACGCCCCTCATGTGCATTAGCCTCACGAGGGTCCTGTGGAAGACTGTGGCTCCTAGCTGGCCCTTCACATCGTCGCCGACTAAGGGTAGCCCCTTCTCCTCATAGTACTTGGGCCAGTAGCCCTCTGGGTCACTGGCTATGAATACTGGCATACCGTTTATGAAGGCGGCGCCGGCCTCCGCTACTGCCCTGGCGTAGAACCTGGTGGCCTCCTCGCTACCCACGGGGAGGAAGTTTATCACGACCTCTGCCCCAGCCTCTTTCAGGGTGTCTACTACCTCTCCCAGCGTGACCTCCTTGTCGTGGGGGTCGAACTTCTCCCTCATGTGAGGGGCGACCCCGTCTAGCACGGGGCCGGGCTTCACCGTGACCCCCAGCTTCTCGGGTATGTCTGCGAACTTTGGGGTTAGGTTGGGTGGGGCGAATATTGCCTCTGCTAGGTCCTTACCTATCTTCTTCTTTGAGACGTCTATGGCTGCTACCCACTCTATGTCTCCTACATGGTAGGGTCCCACCCTGACATTGGTTAGTCCTGGGACGAACTCGTTCTCGTCTGCGTCCTTGTAGTAGTATACTCCCTGTACGAGGGCGGATGCGCAGTTCCCTACTCCAATGATTGCGGCCCGTATCTTCGCCATGTTTCATCCCAGCAAATATATCTCAAAGTGAATAGTTCACTCTCACAAATATAAGCTCTACCCCTCCATGCCACCATGAACGG
>JALVJB010000026.1 GCA_027034115.1 Acidilobaceae archaeon
TGCGTGTCAGCGCGCTGTTGGGGCCAGCGTAGTTCTCCGGTTTATCTAGCTGGTATGATATCGTGTAGCTGCCAGGCGCGGCCCAGAGGGTTATGGCGGATTTGGCTTGGATGTTTATCCTGCTTGACCCGCTTTTCCAGGTGACGAGCACCTGCTTCGCCTTGTTTATATTATTATTTATTACTAACTGCCCTAGTTTATCATCTAGGCCTGGAACCCTGAGGGTCCCCCTCCAGTTAGCCTGAACCGCGAGGGCCGCCGTCCCAGTCAGGGCGCCTGCATCGCCTACATAGTTGGACGGCTTGTCTAGGGTGTAGGATACCTCGTAATCCCCGGGGGCTATCCAGTAGGACGCCTCGCCCCCCTGCCCCACCCGTATCTCCTGCTTGCCGCCGCTCCACATGAATGTGACGGTGGCGTTTGACCCGGATCGTATGGTGAGCCTGCCTAGGGCTTCCTCCAGGTTGGGAGCGGTCAGTTTTATTGACAAGCCGGCTTCCAAGCGGGCGTTCTTCACGATTTCGAGGGCGCTTGTATCCCCGATGTAGTTGCTGGGCTTTGCCAGGGTGATCGTTATAGTGTAGCCGCCTGGCTGTACCCAGATTATCGCCGAATCGTGGGCTGGGAGGTCTACCTCTCCGCTCCCCGCTTCGCCCCGGAATGATACCGAGGCTTTGGTGTCTCCAACCCCCACTATTACCCTGGCCAGCCTGGCCTCCCTCGAGAGCTCCAGGGTCGCTGTGCCCCCAGCCCTCACTACCATGCTCGTAGTCCAGGACAGCCACTTGGGATCGCCTATGTAGTACTGGGGCCTGTCTAGTGTGTAGGCTACCTGGTACTCGCCGGGGGCAGCCCAGAGGGTTATGTTTTCCCCGGGGTTTAGGTCGAAGACCTTACTGGACCCGCCCCACGTTATTGTCACTGTCCCGGTGGCCCTCGACTCTATACTTACCCTGGCTAGCGCGGAGGAGTATGAGGGTATTGTCAGGGTCCTACTATCACCGGCTCTCACAGCTATATTCGAGGTTTTCACGAGGGCGTTTTCCGGTCCAATGTATTCTCCGGGTTTCTCTAGGATTTGCTTGACCGTGTATCCTCCCGGGGCCGCCCATAATTGGAGGGTCCCCCCGCCTTCGACTGTGAAGGTTTTCGACCCGCCGCTCCATGATATTATGAGGGTGGCGGGGCTCCCCGCCTTCACCACTATCCTGCCCAGCATGGCGCCGTAGCCCTTGATCTCGATGGTCTTGGCTTCCCCAACGTCTACTGTTAGGGTCTGCGTCTTCACTTCCCCTAGTGCTTCGGGCTCTCCCACATAGTTCTGGGGCGGCAGGACCTTGTATTCAACGATGTACTCTCCCGGGGATGCCCAGAGGACTGTGCTTGTCTCCTCCCCCATTACTAGGGTCTTCTTCTCGCTCCCCCATCTTAGGGTGAGGTTGACCCTAGACCCGGTGTCGACTACTATGCGGCCGAAAACCTTGGAGGGGTCTGGGACTGGGACGGTCGTGGCGCTCAGGCTCTCCGGGTTCTTAATGGTTTTAACCACCACCGGGTTGCCAGCGTCCGGTTTGAGGGCCGCGATTATGGTTCCCCCTGACTCCAGGTAGATGGCTTGAACATCGCCTCCCCTCGTCCTAAAGGAGTAGCTGCTCCCGCTAGTTGAGGAGACTGTTACGCGTACCGGAGAGTCGACGCTCCAGCCCCGGGCGTCAGCGACTACTACTGTGTAGGGGCTGCTCAGGTATTCTATAATGCTATGCCTGACTCCATCATTATCGTAGTAGTAGCCGCCTGTTATCAGGCCCCCGCCGGCCGGGTTGAAGCGGCTGCATACTAGGGTGTAGCTGTTTACGCCCTTGTACCATAATAGTATACCGTGCCTGCCATCGATTACGTATACGCTATTACCTTCATAGTTATAGGCGACTAGAGCGTCGCTGTCGGGGGACCATTCTAGCCTGTCGGCGTAGAGGCCTACGTCATAGGCCATATCGCCCGTGGAGTAGTAGCCGTATATGTGCCCGTTCGAGGCGGACCCCGCTATTATCGTTGAGGAAGGGTTCCACGCGACGCTCAAGACTTGGCCTCCCAGGTATCCCGTCTCCCATAGGGGCACTCCGTTCGCTGTGAAGACTGCTATCGTGTACCCGTAGGCGACCGCGATATTATTGTTCCTAGGGCTCCAGGCGAAATCCCGGATATCACCGCTACTGGTGGTTATGCTCCAGAGAGTAACGCCGGATGATCCATTGTAGACGATTAGCTCGTCGTAGCCCCTTATCGCTGCAAGCCTGGGACTATCCGGGCTCCAGGCTACCTTGTAGACGGGGCCGATGTCGGTAGTATTCCATAGGGGCTTCCCGTGCACCCCGTATACATGCACTCCCCCATGATCCCCGTAAACGTTTGAGTAGGCGAAGCTTACGGCTATTTTAGAGCCGTCACTACTCCACGCTATACCCGTAACCCCTCTTATCCCCCTATCCTTGCTCCAAAGCCCGTGCCCCCAGCTATCCATCACTGTCAGGGACCCGTTGTAGAAGGCGATGAGAGAGCCGTCTGGGCTCCACGCTATTTTCGAGGTGGGGTTCACGAAGTTCCTATACCATAGTAGGCTACCGTTCTTCGCGAAAACCATTATCCTCCCGTAGTAGTTGTCCCCCGACTTGTACCAGGCGCTGACTGCTAGCTTTGAGCCGTCTGGGCTCCAGGCGCAGTCCTGTATGGAGTTTACAGTTGGAGACTGCCAGTATACCTGGAGCTCTAGTGGACCGTTGGCCTGGGCTGATGCCCGGGAGGGGGTCGCCGAGAAGGCTAGTGTGAGGGCCAGTAGTATTAGGATTAGTGAGAGGGGTTTCCCTAGTGATGAAGTGGTCAAGATCCAGGCTCCACCTATTATTAAGATGAGCCTACTTGTCATTTAAAAACGTGCAGTTTTAAGCGTTGAAGCGATGATGGGATTTAGGATCAGGGCGGTATAGTGGCGGAGAAGCCTGTCCCATCCTCTAAACCAGAGGATTGGTTGCAATCTTGCCGTTTGAGAGGTTCCGGGGTGATTCTCCGTAAACGGAAGATTTATTAGTATCCTCCAGTATTTAGATATCCTGGGGTTGCACCGGATTGTACCTCTTGATCGTGCGCTATGGCGACGATGCCGAGAGGAAGCGGTTGGAGTACATTCTCGAAAGGTTCAGGGAGAGGATCAGGGCGGTAAAGCCCTCCGGGGCGGTTTGGATAATAGATGGTTCCCCCCGCGACGTTGAAGTGTTCATGGAGGAGTTGCTGGCGAGGGTCCCCCGGGATAGAGTGGAATTGTACAAGCTTGAGGAGCCCGATCTACGCGTTGAGGAGAGGAAGAGTAGGATTGAGGTCGAGACGGGTATGAGTGAGGGGGAGGCTCTCGGCGCTGTTGGCCTCGTGATCGCTAGGCTCCGGGGGGCTCTCCTCAGCGAGATAGGAGGCGTCCGGGAGTACGTCCTGAGGCCTCGCGGCGGCTACGCGAGGGTTAGGGTGAAGGTTCTGCCTAGGAGTGAGGGGAGCGTGGTTAGGATCGACGTCTCCGGTTACGGATCGGGTTTTTATAGGATAATTAATAATCTTCTTGATGAATTAAGCCTCTTGGGGGTGGTAAGGCGTGTCGACTAGCTGCGAATTGGAGGAACTCCTCTCCCCCGTCTACGGGATTATATACGAGGACCTCGAAGGCCTCTCCCGAGGATACTCCTTTGAGGAGAGGCTGGAGCTCTGGAACGAGGTCAAAGAGGTACTGGCCAAGTATAACAGGAATTGTAAGAGGTACATGGATAGGGATATGGATAGGAAGGTTGTGGGTAAGATAAGGCTCGCCCAGCTGATGCTCGCCGCTAGTTTTAAGGTGAACGGCGAGGACATCCCCGAGATAACGGGGAGGTTCAAGGAGGAGGAGTATAGGGTCCTCTTCGACCTTGAAGACATGAAGGAGATAGACTTCCTCAGCGTCGACGACCTGGTCGAATTCATAGAGAGGAGGGAGGGCAAGGTATACGAGATGATCAAGAACTACTACGAGAGAGGCTACTACATGCTGGATAGAAAGTGGACGGGCATGATGGGGACCCTCGCCCTAGCCCTCGCGGACAAGTATAAGGAGAGGAGGAGGAAGATCGAGGAGGCAGTAATCAAGTACATCAGGAAGAGGCCCCTCACAATATTCCTAGGGGAGATCGAGGAGGCAGTGAAGAAAGCCCTCGACGCCGGGAAGGCCAGGAGGGAAGCCGAGGAGGTAGCCGTCAGGGCCGAGAGCCAGATAGCGCTAATGGAGCCCAAGCTGAGCATCGCAGCCTCACCGGAGGAGGCCCTGGCGGCCCGCGACGAGGCGTTAAAGCTCGTGGAGAAGCTCCTGGAGGAGCTGGAGGAGGCCAGGGAGAAGCTGAGGCAGAAGGAGGCGGAGCTCCAGGAGCTCAGGTCCAAGTACTCGGAGACTTCCACCGCTAGGGAAGTGGTCGACGCGGAGATCGAAGCCCTACGAGCCAGGGTGAGGGAGCTTGAAGCAAAGCTAGAGGAGTACAAGACAAGCGTCGCCATACTCAGGGCTGAGAAGGAGTCCCTCGCCGAACACTTGGAGCAGCTCAAGGCCGGGCTTGAAGGAGCAGGAGAGGGGAACCTGGTCACCAAGGAGGAGGCATGGGCCCTGGAGAACTCCCTGGTCGAGCGGGTACTTAGGAGGATAGGTGATGGAGCAGTAATCTATGACCCGATAAGAAAGGAGGCGAGGCGGGTCAAGTGGTCCCGGAAGGTCTACTACAGCCTGCACGGCGACGGGATGCCCAGTGGTAAGGGAGTGCAGCTACAATTATTGAAGGGAGTGATAAGGAAGAAGAGAGACGTCGTGGTAGACGTTGTAACCCTAGTTCACAGGGGCGAGTTCGACTCGAGGGGCTGGGATAACAAGCCTGCCACGCTTGGAGAGGTGATGGACCTGGTTGTGTCCAGGCTCGAGGAGGCGGGCAAGCAGGAATACTATCATATACTGATAATAAGCAGTCCAACGGGCTTCACGAGGAAGGCCCTCGACTTCATAGAGAGCAACGACTACCTGGTGAACTTCGCCTCGAGGTACGTCACAGTCTACCTGGTGGACCCCGTGAAGGGCAAGCTCTACTATAACAAGAGGGACCCCGCGGCTGAAACCAACAAGTCGATAGCCGAGCCCTGGCTGGAGGAGGAGCGGATACGGAAGGTGCTGGACTACCTCAGGTCCGATGATGCCAGGGAGAAGGCGGTGGCCGTGGGCGGCTCGGTCCCATTCCTCCACATAGAGGATATAATGGAGGCTACCGGCGAGGACCCCGATATAATCGCGAGAGCACTCGCTAGGGCTGAGGAGGAGGGCCTCGGCAAAGTACTAGTAAAGGAGGACTTGAAAGCATTCTTCTACAAGACTAGCTAGGCGGGGTGACCCTGAAGGTGACCAGCCACGACAGCCTCGACTCCAGGAGCCTACTGGAGAAGGCGTATGAAAAGCTACTACCAGCCCTAGGCTACCTCCACAGCAGCGTGGCAGGATTCGCCGCCAGCGTAGTAGTATTCGCCACATGGGCCGCTAGGAGGATGATGACGGAGAAGAGGCGCGTAACCATAGAGCTGGAGAAGGACTACCAGGAATACGCCATGATAGAGAGGAAGATAAGGAGGAAGACCAAGGACCTGGAAATGCTGAAGAGAACCCTGCCCAAAGTCACAGACCCCAGGCGGAGAGCCCTCCTAGAGAGGAAGATAAAGCTGCTAGAATCAGAGATCGACTCCCTATACCAGCACTTCGAGCTAATAGGCCTAAGAATAATGGCCGTGCAAAAACTATTAGAATTAAAGGAGATGGGCGTACTAGGGAGGATAGAAAAGATCGTCAGGGACCTAGAGGAGGGCAAAGCCGACAGAGACCTCTACGATCTACTCGCAGAGCTAGAGGAGAAGTGGAGGAACCGCGAGCTAACCAAGGGAGTAATAGAGCGCATGCTGGAAGCCTAGCCCCCCACACCCAGCCAACCCCC
>JALVJB010000027.1 GCA_027034115.1 Acidilobaceae archaeon
TACGGTGTTAGCCCGATGATTATACTTCCGAATATGGCCTACATGAGGCCAACGCCCGAGGAGGAGTCCTACTGGATGGGTTACAGTGACGAGCTTGGCAGGCCCTACAAGCTCGAGGAGGACCCGGTTCCCGAGGAGAGGTTCTACACTTACACTATCCACCCCCTGGTTAGCGTTTACTTCCCCCAGTTCGAAGGCGCTGTGCCGAGGGCGAGCTGGGCTGGCCACTACGACCTTAGCCCCGACAAGCAGCCAGTAGTATTCGAGGCCTTCAACTCTGGCCTAGTAGTATCCGCTGGAACCAGCGGGTCCGGGATACTGAAAGCGGATGCTATTGGAAGAGTGACGGCGGCCGTGGCTCTTGGGATGGATGAGATACAATTGTACGGTGGAGACACGTTTAAGACCGCGTGGCTCGGCTTCGAGGAAAGGCTTGTGGAGAAGGAGTACCTCGTAATCTAGCGTTCTAATTGGCTAGATGCACCGGGATGAGGCACCATCGAAGAGAATAGTGGCCCCTGTCAGGTATGCCGGCGCCCTAGCTAGTAAGAGTATCATCTCCTCTAGCTCGTCGAGCCTGCCAGACCGGCCTAAAGGCGAGAGGGAGTCCACATGCCTCCTCCAATACTCTTCGACACTGATCCCGGCCTCGTCAGCCAGCCTCCCTATGGTCCGTAGCGCTCCGGGGGTCCTGAAGCTTCCCAGTAAGAGTAGTACTGGTCTCAGCTCTGGCTCCTCTCTGGCGGCTAGGCGTATTATTGCGCCTAGCCCTTGTCTCACGGTGTCTGCTACTCCTAGTGGCGGGTGGGGTTCCCGGGCTGTGAAGCTGGAGATTATGATTGTCCGGACCGGCTTGTGATCCCGCAGCCATGAGAGTATCCGTGCGGTGGAGGCTAGGTACATTGATGCGGCTTCTAGCCAGTCTTCCCATGAGGCTTCGAATATCGTGCAGGGTTCACAGGAGGGGTTGCCATAGTTTACCACGAATACCTCTAACTCCTCGCCCACAGCCATGCCTGCCCGGGTTAAGAAGGCTTCGAGGGACTCCCTGCTACGTAGGTCTAAGCGCAAGCTTACGACCTGTATCCGGTATTCTTCTACTAGTCTGCGAGCGGCAGTCTTTAGCCGGTTCTCATCTCTAGATCCGATCACGAGATTGTAGCCAGCCCTTGCCAGGGCTTTCGCAACGGTGAATCCTATTCCCCTGCTCGAAGCGGTCACGACCCCCCACGCCAATAGGATGGCCTCCCCGGAGTACTCGCTTCTGGGAAGCGTTTACCAGTTTAATTACGTGGGGGATATGAGGGTGTGGAGAATTATTGTTTTTGTTTTTCCTGGCTGGGTTTCGCTAGGACGATCTCTATTGCTGATACTCTCCTCTTCTTGCCGTTTCTCTCTAGTTCTTCGCTGTAGATGTTGACTTTCTTTACTATGACGTCTTTCATGAACAAGTTCCTAAGGTTCTCTGCTGCATCTACAGCTTTGCAGATGTTGGTGCCCCTGGCTTTGAAGACCACTTCGCCTGCTCCATCGTTGAAGAGGCGTATAGCCGCTAACACATAGTTCATGACATCCTTCCGTCCGACGAGGATCACGTTAGTCGGCTGAGGCTCGACCAATCCCGCTTACACCCCTCACTCTAGGCTTCGACACGGCTTATAGGCTGGAAGGCTAATAATTATTTACTGGGGGTGAGGAGGGACCCCTGCCTAGCCCCCCTGTTGGGGGCCATGAGGTGGGTGTCCTAGGCCGACCCGGTTTCCTCCTAGCTTGGAGTGTAGCCACTCTAGGATTAGTTTCAGCCTTGCAATCCTCCTCCTAGGCATTCCATTCCTCATAAGGTCGTGGTTCTCTCCTGGGAATAGGGCGAGCCTTGCCTCGACACCGTTGACTCTTAGCCCCCGGTAGAGGGTTATGGCCTGGTCTAGGGGGCACCTGTAGTCGGCGGTGCTGTGTATTATCAGGGTTGGC
>JALVJB010000028.1 GCA_027034115.1 Acidilobaceae archaeon
GTCTTCGACGTAGACAGCGAAGGCCTCGAATACGATCTATCACGCTTAAAAATCAACAATATACGTCATAAGCGGAGCGAGAAACCGCCAGAAGACCTAGTAGCATCCGAAATAGCTGGTATAGTAGGGGAGGAGACAGCATCGAGGGAAGAGTCCAAGACAGGAAAGCATCATATAGAAGGCGAAATAAGGCGTAAACCCTCGAGACGGGAACCAGAGGAGGGTACGGGCCGCCGTAGTGATCGTGGAGCTATGGATGTGTGCCTAATAGCCCTGAATAAATCTGTTGAGAAACATTGCCCGGTCTCGTCTAGAGATGTCCTAGAGGTCCTCGACTCCTGTGGAGTATACTTTAACATGAGCGGTGGCTCATACCTTTGCATCCTAGAGGACTTTGACGGGTGCAAGTACCTGGTTTCAAGGATAGAGGGTCTTTACAGCAGGGTGGACTGCCTATCGAGCCGGGAGGAACTATTAAGTGTTCTTGGCTTGAATAGGCCCCCAGTAGGAGAAAAGGCTAGTGGGAGGAGAGCTCGACCTCCTCTTCCGGCATAGCCCGGTAGACTAGGAAGCCCACGAGGGCTCCGGTAACAGCGCCGATTAGGCCGCCTATGAGCGGGGATTCACTGTAGAGTAGGGCGGCTGCTCCGAAGCCTATCCCGGCTATAGCGCCTTCAATGCTAGCCAGGATGCTGCTCGCCCTGCTCTTACGTCGTACTACGAGGTTTCCAGTGCTCGTGATTAGGGCTCCGCATTTGGGGCACTTCTTAACGTGTAGCTGGGCTGAGCAGTGTGGGCATGTCTCAGCGGTGAAGGGTATTGTTTTACCGCATTTGGGGCACTTGTACGTCGCTAGTGTGAGGTCCTCTCCGCAGTTTGCGCACCGGACCTGTTTGCCTGCTAGTTTAAGTTCTACTGGCCTGAGCCCTGCTTCTACAGCGTTTCTGTCCCCTCTTACTACAAGGATTAGGTCGTGTATTTTCTTTATATTTATTATTTTTCTACTGTCAACGTCTATTATGACGCCCTGCGGGGGTTTGCCCAGCGCATCTTTCAGCATGCTGCTCGTGGAGATAGTGTAGTCCACCGCTAACGCCGCGGTTACCTCTGCTGTCTTCTTGTCGACTCTGCGGAAGTCTACTGGGAAGCCCTCCTCGGATACTAGGACGACCTCGTCGATTCCGTCGAGGGATCCGAGGAAGTCAAGAATGGGTGTGAAAAAATCTATGCTTCTCGGCTCGCCACTCATTCCACGGCTTACCTCACTATCACTTCGATTACCAGCGGCTCGTCAGCCGACTTCTGAGGGTGTATCTTCACCCTCACCTGTGCGTCGGGCTTGACCTTCCTAATAGCCTTGCGTACTAGAGCGGCGGCGATGAACGACTCTGGGCTTAGGGTGAACTTTATCCCCTTCTTCTCTAGTAGCCTGGCCACTGGCTTGAATATGCTGTCGTGTATCTTTATGATGTACTTGCTCCCGCTGGCCTCCCCGTCACTGGGTACCTCTACCTTAACGTTATCGCTTATTCCTAGCATTTTGAAGGCCTTAGGTATATCCTCCTTTAGGTCGGCGATGTCGTGTAGCTCGAAGCCTATTTCTTCAAGCATGCCCTCGAGGAAGTCCCCTATATCCCTGACCAACAGCTGCGTCATGGCAGCAGCGCCAGCCCCCAATGCCTTGTTGAGCGCTAGCTGGTAGCCTGCCACTATAGCGTTGATCAGGCCGCTTGGAACCTCTATCTTCTCCGACAAGCTGAACTCTCCCTCCTTCACTCCGCCAGTCACCCTTAAGGGTCACCTCCAGCCCTCTTATTATGGGCTAGAGGGCGCCGCTAATCCTGGGCGCCTGCTTCCTCAGCTCGTACCTTAGGCGGCCTAGCACTGCCCTGGACTTGTCTGCGAGTATTGCTAGGAGGTTCTCTCCGAGGTCGTGTACTAGTATGTAGTGGCCGGGGTATTCTAG
>JALVJB010000029.1 GCA_027034115.1 Acidilobaceae archaeon
AGGTCGAAGAGGGCTGTGCCCACTCCCTTATAGACTCTTAGGCCGCCTGGAGTGCACTCCTCCTCGCCCCGGACTACGCTCCTCATGTCGGCTACTCTCACGTTCTCGGGGAGGTGGAGAGCCTCGCCGGACTCCTCCATGAAGCCCTCCCGTGTATCGGCCAGCACGCACCCGGCCCGGGATAGAGTTACCTCGTCTAGCTCCCACACGGGCCTTGGAGCCCCGACGCTCGCGACCCACGTTCCCTCCCGGAGTAGGCTTCCCTGCACCACTGGCTCTTTGGAGGTCGTTGCGGTCACGATTACCCGTGACTCGTATATCTCCTCGAGGCTCCCCAGCTTTGCGGGACCCCCGAGCCTCTCGACGAGGCCCTTAGCCCTCTCAGTGTTAACATCGTAGACTACAAGTTCCTCGACCCCGTAGTGCTCTAGGAGGCACCTGGCATGATAGAAGCCCTGCACACCCGCCCCTATAAGCCCAGCCCTCCCACCGCCACGATAACCCAGAAGCTCGAGGCCCAAGCAGGTCGCCGCAGCAGTCCTATAACCGGTGAGAGGGCCAGCATCAGCTAATACGAGAGGGTCCCCCGTTGAAGCATCGAATCCCACTACAACGCCGCGAACAAGGGGAAGCCCCCGCCCAGCATTACCGGGGTAGACTCCTACGAGCTTCGTAGCAATAACGCCTAGCCCGGCCGCAGGCATAGCGCCGAACCACGATCCCCCATATTCTAACGAAGCCCTCAGGGGGGCAACGGCGTCCCCCAATAATACATCCCTGATATAGTCTATTAGGCCCCAATCAAGGAGTTCCTCCACACTCCCCTCATCTAACACCCGGAAGCCTAGGGCCAACAACACCACCACACGAATCCATGCAAACGACGAGGCTCATCGAGAAAATAATAATCCCTCCCAGAGCCCCCATTATGTAGTTATTTTCCCAGTCGAAATATCATTGTAACCTTTATAATCCCAGCACACGATGATAATGCAACACGGCTAGGAGGAAGGACCCGTAGCTCAGCCAGGACAGAGCGCCGGCCTCCTAAGCCGGTGGTCGGGGGTTCAAATCCCCCCGGGTCCGCCACACGCTTACGCGTGTACGGGCGCGGGTTCCTACCCTTATACTCCCCGACGATCTTCTCTATCTCTTCTAAATTACCTAGCTCTTGCTGCCTGCACCTGCCATTCTCACACACTACTTTAACGAGGTAGATGTACTCGCGTACTTCCCCGCTCTTCAACTTCTTCTTTTTCCTACGGAAATAGTAATTCACACCCAACTGGGCTCCCGGTTCCACATTTGGAACCATGCTCACGCTAATACACCTCTATAAACACTCGAGTTAAAAAGGGGGTGTATGGAAAGTCTAATGGAGTCTTGTTGGGTTCAGTTCCACGCCTTGCATCCTGTCGCAAAGTCAATAATCACGTATGGTTGCTCGCCTCACCAGTATCTTATGAATACGAAGATGAGACCTTCACGTGAAAATGTATCTATGGGATAATAAAGCTGCTGTAGTAGAAAGTGCTAATTTCACTAAGAATGGTCTCTGGAGCAATATAGAGCACGTGGTCATATTCGACTAGCCAGAGAAAATCGGGACGATCAAACGAGACTTCCGAACCCTATGGAACCTCTACACGGAGAGCGAGAAGACAGCTAGGGAGGTTATAACCCTTAAAGATATTGCAAAGAAAACCGGTAAGACGCTAGGCGAACTAAGAAGACTGTTCAAAAGAAGCTAACCCAGCTACCTTTTCCTGTGAGCCAGGACTAGGCTGTGAGTATTAAAAGGGGTAGTGAGAGTGATAAGGGTATTGTAGTATAGGTTTTCTTCGGTGGGGCTACTGTGCATTTCCGGGGCTTAAGATGAGGGTGCGCGGGATTGTACTTAGTTCATGTTGACGAGTCTGGTTGGCCGGGTGGGAAAGGGCGTCACTATGTGCTCCTCGGG
>JALVJB010000030.1 GCA_027034115.1 Acidilobaceae archaeon
TAAGAGGGCTAAGGAGGTAATGGAGGTCTACCTCCCATACTTCTACGAGCTAAGGGGCTGGGTGGACGGCAAACCCACAAAGGAGACCCTCAAACGGGTGGGCCTCGAGGAATTCATAGACCTGGGAGCCTAGCCCTCTCAAGGGGGGACCCTCAGGGGTCCCTCGAATCCAACACATACTCCTCCTTTTTAATAGACTAGGAGGCACTCCGTGCTACAAGGGTACGAGCCTAGTTGAAGATCAGGGTACTACTAGTCCAAGAATTCTACCAGGCCCTAGGCCGCCATGAAATAGTGGTGGAAGTGCCCGAAGGCGCCCGTGTCAGGGACCTCCTCGCAAGGCTACCCGAACCTGTTAGGAGTAGCGTCCTCACCCCCAAGGGGGAGTTGAAGCACCCGGCAATGGTCTCGGTGAATGGGAGGAGGATAGAGTTCCTCCAAGGCCTCGACACGCCGCTCAGCGATGGCGACGAGGTGCTAGTCTCTCCCAGAGCTTTATTCGTCGTCTAGACGCCCTTATAGGTTCTTATAGCCCACGATAGGGCAAGAACTAAGTCGCTCCTCTTCAGGCCCCATACTTCTACTAGGTTGCTCCTGGCCTCGAACAAGTCTACGGCTTGCTCTCCCGCGGGCATTCCCAGGATTGCGTTCACCAGGTTGTAAGGCTCGTTGGGGGGAGCCGCGTGGAATACTCCGTCAATCCTAGCGTTGGATATGAAGCCGTCGCCCGTTACGGCGATACCGATTCTAACCCAGTAGTCCCCACGCTTCACCTCCCCAATGACCGGCATCCCGGCGGCTCCAGCATAGTGGATCCAGCCCCTGGTAATGTATGCCTTAGCGATCCTTCCTGTAGACTTCAACTCCACACGGCCTGCCTCGAGTCTCCTACCGAATAGTTCGTCCCGGACACATGAAACAGCTGTTTCCGGAGCGAATCCCCCGAGCACTTCTACGACGCCAGCGGCGAGCTGTGGGGGGCCTATCCTCGTAACCCCCCACGCTCCGCCGCCTATGCACTCGGCCAGCCTGCCTGCCATCTCGGCGACCTCTCCAAGATCCTCGCTCGCGAAGACTAGGCCTGCATACCCGGTCTCCCCTGTGGCATTGTATGAGGGTCCCCCGGTTATCCTCCTCCACCTGGCGCCGTCACGGTATGCCTCGTAGAAACCGAGGACTAGGCCCTCTCCGCCCCACTGGGTAGCTACGAGGCCTGCTTGGATCTTGCCCTCGAGGTGGAGGGCTACCATCTCTTCTAGCTGGGCCTGCGCCTCCTCCGGCCTTGTGGGAGGATTTGCTGGTAGTGCTAGGGTTTTAGGGGTTAGCAATGCAATCCACGCCATGCTCCATGGAGGGGCCCTCTGGGGAATAAGAGGATACCGTACCTGGACGCCCAGGCTACTCTCCCTTCCCTAGGCGCCTCTTCACGCTCCAGGCTAGTATGTATGGTATAGCCCATGGCCTCATGGGCCTGTAGAGGGGCTTGACCTTCCCCTTCCTTATCCACTCCAGCACGTCTTCCACGGTTTCGGGCTCTCCGGGTAGCTCTACTGGGGCTGTGGCGACCTCCTGGGGGGTGTGGGCATCTGACCCGCTAGTCATTGGTTTCCCATGCTTCCTGGCTAGGAGTATTGCTAGGGCGTTGAGGCATGGTAGGCCCCGGGAGTTCCATACTTCTACTGCGTCGAAGTAGGAGATTAGCCTTCTAGTCGCTAGCCCGACACTGTGCTTACCGGGCTGGAAGGGGTGTGCTACTACCAGTACGCAGTTGTTCTCGTCGGCCCAGTCCCTCAGCTCGGCTAGCGGCTTGGGGGCTTCCTCGTGGGGCTCGGGGCAGTAGACTAGGACGTCACCGTAGTCCGTCCTAACCTCGTTCCCAGGTATTACTAGGGGGCCTCCTAGTAGCTTGGAGATCCTCATTGCAAGGCTTGACCCCCTGAACGTGTTGTGGTCCGTTAC
>JALVJB010000031.1 GCA_027034115.1 Acidilobaceae archaeon
GGTGGACGAAGGCGCGATGTGACTCCGATCCTACCTATGAGGCATGGAAACTACTCCATCCCATCCATAAACATACGTATTGAAGTGACTCCGATCCTACCTATGAGGCATGGAAACCTAAACTTTTGCTCATTTAACAACTCGAAGGGCTCACTCCGATCCTACCTATGAGGCATGGAAACCTATCTGCATAAATCCGCCAATAAAAATCTTCAATCAGAACTCCGATCCTACCTATGAGGCATGGAAACTAAAATTCCTCCAAGATAAACACCTCGTTATCTTTACTCCGATCCTACCTATGAGGCATGGAAACCCATCAATATTTCGAGCGTTAAACGAATGTGAACGAACTCCGATCCTACCTATGAGGTATGGAAACTGTTGAGGAGGGTAGAAGAGGGAAATCACCGAATCCACTCCAATCCTACCTATGAGGTATGGAAACGAAGTTGTAATGACTGGAGGTGAAGAATAATGGGTGCACTCCAATCCTACCTATGAGGTATGGAAACCCGGGTCGGCCACCTGCCCCAGCGCGGCAGCCAGAAGCAACTCCAATCCTACCTATGAGGTATGGAAACTCACACTAAAAGGAGGTAAGGGAAATGAGAGAAAAACTCCAATCCTACCTATGAGGTATGGAAACGATGAACATCTAAAATATAGAAAAATGGAGGTTCAAATAACTCCGATCCTACCTATGAGGTATGGAAACTGTTGAGGAGGGTAGAAGAGGGAAATCACCGAATCCACTCCAATCCTACCTATGAGGTATGGAAACCCGCATCTGGCACAATGCCAAGTACTACATCCTTAACTCCAATCCTACCTATGAGGTATGGAAACTTATTTCTTTTTTCTGGCTCATCTGTCTCCTCCAGTACTCCAATCCTACCTATGAGGTATGGAAACTTCCCTGGACAAACAATCCTGCCGTTTCTTCATTGACTCCAATCCTACCTATGAGGTATGGAAACCAACAATTCATAAAACACTAAAAACGGAGGTGAGCAACTCCAATCCTACCTATGAGGTATGGAAACGATGAACATCTAAAATATAGAAAAATGGAGGTTCAAATAACTCCAATCCTACCTATGAGGTATGGAAACGCCAAATTGGGGAATAAGCGTAATACCCCATGTCGAGAAACTCCAATCCTACCTATGAGGTATGGAAACAGACAATCTGGCTCTTCGACCAGGAAGACCAGTTGATACTCCAATCCTACCTATGAGGCATGGAAACACAACTAATCCCCGGATGCAGGGGATTTGGTTTTTGGACTCCAATCCTACCTATGAGGTATGGAAACTCGCCTCCTCTATAACAGATTCTGTTATGGAAGGTAACACTCCAATCCTACCTATGAGGTATGGAAACCTGCGGCCGCTGCTGCCCCTGCTATGTAGCCGGCAGCACTCCAATCCTACCTATGAGGTATGGAAACAAGGAAGGATTAAAAATTAAGATTGGAGGTGAGAAAACTCCAATCCTACCTATGAGGTATGGAAACATTGATTCCCAGAGGCCATAAATCCCCGCCAGCGCACTCCAATCCTACCTATGAGGTATGGAAACCTTCCTCACCTCTTATGCGCATGTCGATACCCCAGCGGACTCCAATCCTACCTATGAGGTATGGAAACTACTCTTGTTATTGCTTGCCCCCCCTACATTCGAGGAACTCCAATCCTACCTATGAGGTATGGAAACTCAGTTGAGAAGATTGAGAGGCTCAACTTTTTAGCTGAACTCCAATCCTACCTATGAGGTATGGAAACTACAACCGTGAACTTAGCAAGCCTATCAAATCATACGACTCCAATCCTACCTATGAGGTATGGAAACTCAAGATTGCTGTTTAGTATCACCATTGTGTCTTCCACACTCCAATCCTACCTATGAGGTATGGAAACTTTAGAAGTTACACGCTTGAGGTGTATAT
>JALVJB010000032.1 GCA_027034115.1 Acidilobaceae archaeon
GAGAGCTTCCTCACGTCTTCCTCTTTATCGCCCACCTTGGGGACTACTAGGTTTGTTATCTCGAGGAACCATCCCTTATCCCTCATTGCGAGTATCGTGTTGTAGATCTTCTCCGGGTCGTAGACGCCGACGTACTTCCTGTAGAACTCCTTGTTCCCGCCTCCCTTGAAGTCTACTGTGGCTGCGTCCATTAGGTTTCCGAGAGTGTCTACTGCTTCCGGCGTCGCGTAGCCATTGGTCACCATCGTGTTGAATAGGCCGTGCTTCTTCGCGAGCTTAGCTGTGTCGTACATGAACTCGAAGAATATCGTCGGCTCGTTGTACGTGTAGGAGATGCCGTCTGCCCTGTACCTCAGGGCGGCCTCAACCACTTCCTCCGGCGTCTTGTAGACCCCGTAGAGCCCCTTCTCGAGCCTGCTCTGGCTTATCACCCAGTTCTGGCAGAACTTGCAGTAGAAGTTGCAGCCCACCGTTGATATGCTCAGTACCCTGCTTCCGGGGTAGAAGTGGTATAGTGGCTTCTTCTCTATGGGGTCTATGTTCATTGCTGTTAGGAGGCCGTATACGAGGGTGTAGAGCTTGCCGTTGATGTTCTTCCTGACGCCGCAGGCCCCGTAGCGGCCTGGGGCTATTATGCACCGCTTCTCGCAGAGGTTGCACTTGACCCAGCCGGGCTTCCCTGGCACCGGCTCCCAGAGCATCGCGGGCCTGACGTGGGGCCGTGCTAGTAGGGCTTCCTCGCTAGACTGCTTGGATGATACCATACTACTCCTCCCTCCCTTGCTGTTACTTGTACCTGGACGGGGGTCTTCTTCCTTACCGGCCCCCTGAAGTCTAGTGGCGCGCCGCACTTCCAGCATTTCCCATCCCGTAGTTCTAGGACTCTTAGCAGGCCCTCTTGCCTCGATGCTATGGGGGACCCGCAGTTGGGGCAGTTTGTGTCTAGGTAGGGGTAGAGGTCGTTGTGGATGTAGACGTATGGTAGCCTCCTGGAGAGCTCCTGGTAGAGGTCCCTCACCGGGCCACCGCCCATGTGTTTCCTAATGTAGACGTGTAGGGGGACCTTCGAGCCCTCTAGTGCTAGTAGGAGGGGGTGAAGGGGCTCGAGCCTTGGCTCCTCGAGGTATGCGGCCACCTCGACCCACACCTTGCCCCTAACCTGTTTCAGCGCTAGTAGGGCTTCGCCGTGGAGCGAGGGATCTAGGGCGTACTCCCTAACATAGTCTATGACTAGGAAGTCTACCTGTTCCAGGAGGCTAGCTGGGGCGAGGCCTAGGCTCCTGGCCCCGACTCGGAGGCCGGCCTGCCTAGCCGTCTTCAATAGTTCCCCTAGGCCTTCCTCGCCAAGCTGTGCTAGAGGCTCGGGGCCGTCTAGGAAGAGTATGGGGGTCCCCCAGATCCTCGCCCGAGCTATAAGAGTCTTTAAGGGTACAGGGATGGTTTCGAACGCCTTGGCTCCATGACCATACTGGCATGTAGGGTGTCCTTCGCAGTGGTAGAGGGCCTCCTCCACGCCTGGGGCCACGAGCCTGGTAGCGGTGTGGCCCGGCATGTAGTGGTATACAGGTATGGACTCGACGGATCCATAGCCTATGCTTGCAATCCCGAGCTCGAGCATCCCTAGTAGTCCTCCAGCCAGCGTGGTGCCAACTATTTTTCCCGGGTAGCCGGGCCTATTCAATGGTGCCTAGGAGTTGGTAGTGGTTATCGCCGGCCCCAGCCCTGGTAGCGGGGAGATAGCTGGGAGCATCGCCAGGGGACTGGGAGCCGATCTCATCATTGCAGATAGTAAAACCTTCCCCGACGGCGAGTCCTACGTGAGGGTCCCCCAGAGCCTGGAAGGCGAGGAGGCCGTGGTTGTCCAGACCCTCAGCCCCCCACAGGACACTAGCATTATCCAGGCCATGCTTCTAGCCGACGCTGCCCTGGGGGCTGGGGCTAGGAAAGC
>JALVJB010000033.1 GCA_027034115.1 Acidilobaceae archaeon
GACTAGAGTCCACATTACCGAGTTAATCAGGCCGGACACGGCATTCTACGTAAACGCGTGGGGCCACGAAAGCCCCAGGCTAAGATTCACTCCCAAGGAAACAATACCGTGGAACAAGCTAGTAGTAGCAGAGAACGAGCCAATAGCGGGAAGCGCAATACTAGGAGACACCTTTGTTAAGATAAGGAAGGCTTAGAGAAAGAGGTGATTCGTGATGACCAGGTGGGCTATGGTAATAGACATTGACCGGTGCCTTGGATGCGAGGCCTGCGTAGCCGCCTGCATCGCCGAAAACCTCAACAGCAACGCTAATGAGCTAGAATTCAAGCCTAAACCAGCCCCCAGCATACTCGCGGGGCTAATCGGAGTCAAGCACGCCGATACCCCTCCAGCCGAGTACTTCGTTGAGGAGGCCGCTAAGAAGTCAGAGCCATACCTAGACAAGGACCCGGAGAAGGCTAAAGACGTGGCCCAGGAAGAGCTACAGCACCTATGGCTCAGGACGGAGATCTACAGGATAGTAGGGGGCAAGTACCCACACGTCGAGCTCATGCTCTACCACAGGATATGCCAGCACTGCGATAACGCTCCCTGCGTAACAGTATGCCCGACCCATGCAAGCTTCCAGAGGAAGGATGGAATAGTTCTAGTTGACCCCAACAAGTGTATCCTATGCGGCTCATGCATAACTGCGTGCCCCTACGCCGCTAGATCCGTTGACCTAGTCACTAAGACTATTGACAAGTGCACCTTCTGCGCCCACAGAGTCGACAAGGGACTGCTACCGGCCTGCGTCGAGACCTGCCCGGCACACGTTAGAATATTCGGCGACCTAGACGACCCCAACAGCGAGGTCGCCCAGATAGTAAGAAGACACAAGGCAGTACCAGGCACGCCGCACGGCCCGATAAGGCACACCGCAGCCAGAGTATACTATCTGCCTTCCAGCAACTATGAGGTAAACGTTGAAAAGCTAGAAAAGGAGAAGGAAGAAGAAGCCAAGAAAATGATAGGCTAAGCTATCAGGGGACAATAAGCATTGGAAAATTATCATAATTCAATGTCTCTTTTTTACCAAGTAGCCGCCCACCTCCTACTTCCACCTCCATTTTCATCCCTTGAAACGGAACTAGCCAGAATAAGGGACTCCACGGAGAGATCTCTAGAACTACTCGAGGAATACAAAACCCAGTGCGACACTCTCTACAACAACCTAGAAGGGCTAGTTCGGGAACTTGTCCTAGTCGAGACCGACCTAGATAAATTAAACGGCTTGCTAAATGATATAACAGTAACATTATACTCGGGTTATAAGCATGTTCCATGCCCTCCATATGAAAGCATATACAGGATAAAAAGTAAACATAAAATGATAAGTATACCTTCAATTACCGATGATCTCCGGAAGTATTACTCTATGCTGGGAGTAGAAGTTGAGACAGGAGGCGGTATTTTCGAAGACCATATATCCGTAGAGTTAGAGTTCCTCTCGTATCTACATGCGCATAGGAAGGTTAATATTATTAAGGAGTTTATTAGTAAGCACCCTATGCAGTGGTTCCCTGAGATCAAGAAATGCGTGTTAGATAAGACCGACAATATTATCTTAATATATTTATTTAATTTAATAAATAATGCCATAGAGTGCGACATTAAGATCCTCTAAACTCTTCTATCTTATCCCTCCAATATTTTCTTACGGCAATACCCCAAGGAGTCTCTACTACGAGCTTGTAGTCTTTAGAGGGCCTCGTGAATATGTGCTTGGCAACGTGTAATGCTACTCGCGCTTCACCAACATCCAAATAATCATTTTTAAAATATTTTTTATTTATTTTAGCTTTCAAAATCCTCGAGATAAAACACGATGAAACCCCCAGATCAATCACATGCTCAACCCCTAGAACCAAGTAACCTACCCTAGTCAATACTACCGGCACTTCCATTCCATCTTTATTATCATAAATTATTGTTATATTTTCTAACTTGGACTTATCGACTTCCCTGCAACTATGCGTTCCCACGAACTTAGCCAGCTCGACCTCACCATGCTCGAGGCTGACGAGTGATAGGGAATACGCCTTAAAGCTAGCCAGCAGGCCATGGGTACAGTTCTTCTTCTCAACCACAGCACACAATAGAGGTGGATGCTTCTGAATAGGGGTAACCCATGAAAGGGCCATCAGATTGACTTTACCCTCCCTCCTACTCCCAACGGCCAGAATATAGACTGGAACAGGTCTAAGCGCTCTTAAAGGCTTATTAATTTCAATAAATTCCCCTATATGCTCTGCCAAGACAGTCTCCCTTACCAAAGGGAGAGCCACTAGCCGGTCGAAGTATTTTATTTTGAGTTCTAGGCTACTCCACTCTAGGGAGTATAGGCACGCTTAGATTGCTTGGGAGCGCAATATGGGAGAAAATATAACTGCGCTGATACTAGCAGGGGGCCACTCCAGAAGATTCGGCTCGCCAAAAGCACTCGCAACCTTAAATAATAAAACATTTATAGAAATAATTTACAATATATTAACCAGCACTGCTGGAGAAGTCTACGTGAACACTAGAGAAGAAATTAAAGAAAATATAATTAATATATTAAATATTAATAAAGAAAATATAGTCCTAGACGAAAAAGATCTACCATGTAGAGGACCCTTGAGAGGCATTATATCATTCTTTAAATATACAAATAAAAATAGAGTTCTGGTTGTAGCAGTTGATTACCCTTTTATTAATATCGAGATAATAAAAAAATTATTATATTTCTCCAATTATTATGACACAGTAGCTATGACGCCCATACTTTACAGAGGCTATCCTCTTCTAACATTAGGCGTTATAAAAAATCAATTAAAAATTTATCAAGAAATTTGTTATTTAAAGGGTGGAAACGCTAGGCTAAGCGACATTTACAGAATATCCCCAACCCTAATACTTCCCTGGCGTCTCCTCACAAGGCAACCCTCGGCTTTAGTTAATGTGAATACCAGGGCAGACCTTCTTTCCCCCTCGGTAGATAAGAGCAATTTATATGATAAGAGCGAACTAATATATTATAAACATCATTATTATCTTAATTATTTGAAATATTTATCTAATAGAGACTTTCGCAGCGCCATAGAATACCTTCATAGAGAAATGAAAATTTATAAAAATAATAATATTTTATTATTTTTAAAACATATAAAAAAAGACATTGAGATACTAGAAAAATCTCTGAACTCTGAAGATAAAATATAGGCGACTGTATAGAAGGCAGTAATGAGGATAGCCGAGCAAAGAGTTATCAACTCTGACTGAGGCCTGGTAAACCGTCAAGGAGGCAATGATGGTGGTGACCCGGGTATGGGTGCCTTCTTCCAGGGCGACGAGCTGCTGATAATTCTAGTAATACTACTATTAATACTAGGACCCTCAAAGCTACCAGCCCTAGCAAGAGGCCTGGGACAGGCCGTGAGAGAGTTCAAGAAAGCCAGTTCAGGACTCTACGACGAAGAAACAAAAGAGAATTTACGCACCCTCAAACAAGAGACCCAAGTAGGCCTTGGCAGCAATGCTACCGTAGAGACCAGCGTCAGCGACGAGACCCTAATGAAGCTAGCAGGCAAGCTAGGAGTAAGCACCGAAGGTAAATCCAAGAATGAGCTAATTAATGAGATACTAGCTAAGGCTAAAGAGAAGGGGTTGCTCGATTAAGCCAGAAATGAGTAGTCACACCCCCAGCATAGGGAGACCAAATAATGACAACACTCAGAAGAGAGCTGCCAGAAGACGGTAACCCCCCGCATGACACTGAAAGACCTATAATGGACCACATAATAGAATTATCAATTAGGCTTAAAAGAATTTTCATTGCAATAATTATTTCAGCCGGAATCCTATCCTTTATCCCAGTCGACTTCAAATACTATATTCCACTCATAAGTTATTTTCCAAATTACGTTATCCAGCACGTTATCCCCCAAACAGTAACATGGAAGGGCCACACATACACAGTATATATCGCACAGTATAACCCCTTCGCAGGATTCAACATACTGATAAAGTCCGCCCTCCTCCTCGGACTGCTCGGAGCCAGCCCTGTAATAGCCAAGGAGATATATGAGTACGTGGAGCCAGCACTCTACCCGCATGAGAAGGCCAAGCTCAAGAAATTGTCAATAGTTGCCATCGGATTATTCCTGACAGGAATAGTTATAGCCTTCCTAGTCGTTCTACCAGTAGCCTTCCGGATCATGATTATAACTTCAATAGCGGTTACCGGTGGAAACAAGCTAATATCCTTCACAGACGTTGAACAATTATTTTCAACTATCGTATTAATATCGATAGCTACGGGGATCGCTCTCGAGACACCGTTAATAGTCTACCTGCTAGTCTCCTTCGGAGTTATAGACGAGAAATGGTTCCAAGGCGATAACTGGAAGTACGTGTTATTCGGAAGCATGATCCTTGGAGCGGCCATCAGCCCAGACCCGAGCGGTATCGGCATGCTGGTAATAGGAACCGTAATGTTCCTATCAATAATGGGAGCTGCTAAGCTGGGAATAAAGGAGCAGCGTAAGAATAAGCAGCTCCACAAGGTGAGGCCCAAGAAAGTTCTCAGGCCCGTGGAAACCCTAAATAAGGTAAATTAAATTTCTTTAATAACTATATACATAGGCTCTTTAAAAACCGTGGAACCAGTTAGAACCACCGGGTAATACCCCTTGGTAAACATACTTGCGACCGAAGAAGCAGCCCAGCTCATAAAAACGCCTCCCATACCCATCCAAGTATACGACCGCGAAACTCTAATGGAAGCCATACTGGAGTCCATCGGCGATGAAAATATCACTATTGCTATTTACACCGGAGCGTGGAAGGATTATACGAGGGTCAGGGAGCTATTAGTGAGGAAAGGCCTAAACCCCTACCTCTACTACATCATAGACACTCTTGAATTCAAGCTATCCCCGCTAGACCCCTCGCAAACACTACTGTCAAAATACTCGATGGCCATGGCGTCACAATCCAATAAAGCTCTATTCAAAATAGAGCCCTCCAAGACAGTCGATAGGAGAACACTGTTAAGGGGGGGAATACAAGGGCTTATGAGCTATAAACCCGCCCCTATAATGTATAATGAGGCTGTTTGCGGTTCATGGAAGTATTGTAACAACTGCGTAGAGTCCTGCCCCCAGAAGGCGCTAGTAGGGAAACCCCCAAAGGTTAATCTCGACGCCTGCACCGGCTGTGGGATATGTGTTTCATCATGCCCCTTCGGGCTGTTATTCATGCCCCAGCTAAACGTTGAGGCCTTCGACTATTTCACCGATAAAATACGTGAAAAACACCATGAACCAGGCTTCCTAGTAATATCCTGCTACTCCGCCCTAAACAGGCTCGCCGATTACCTAGGCAACACCCGGGCAAGCAATGTATTTGTGCTCGAAGTCGACTGCCCCGGATGGATAAGCCAGTACCATCTCATACAAGCCGTTGCAAGAGGCTTCAAACCTATACTATTCTGCGATGATGATCAAATATCCCAGTGCGGAGGAGCCGAGACAGTCAACAGGTGGTTGAGAGAGCTCGAGCCCCTAGGAGTATACCCCTCTATAACCAGGACGTCGGAAGAGCTGGCCGAGGCACTCGCGTCTCCTATAAACGTTCGCGATTTGGGATTAGAAGAGAGTATAATAAAGAATAAAACTCTTATTTATAAGGTTCTCTACGATTATGGAATCGAGGAGCTAACAGTTTCAAGCCCGCTCGTAGGCAACATCATAGTCGACAATGACAAGTGCCTCCTCTGCGATACTTGCATGAATATGTGCCCCTTCAAAGCCATATACCTCGACAAGAGCGGCGATAAGGTCAGGCTCCTATTCCGGCAGGATAGGTGCGTGGCCTGCGGAATATG
>JALVJB010000034.1 GCA_027034115.1 Acidilobaceae archaeon
GGCTTCTACTGGTAGGTCTAATTGTTTTCTCATTGCTTGTATCCTCCTTACTACGTCTCTGGCTATTCCCTCGATGATTTCCTCTTGGCTTAGGCGTGTGTCTACTGCTACTATGGCTACTGCCGTCTCGGTGCTTGGTAGCCATTCCGGTAGGCTTGCCCTGATGTTTACGTGGCGTGGTTCTAGTGTTACCTCTTGGCCTTCTATTGTGGCGGTGTGTTTTCCTGTTGCTATTATGTCTCTGGCTATCTTGTCCTGGTTCTCCCTAATGTACTCTATTATCTTCTTGGAGAGTTTCTTGTATTCTGGGCCTATCGCCTTGTAGTTTGGCTCTACGCTGTAGACCTTGAGGCCTTCGAAGAATTCGGGGCCTACTATTTCTAGCTTCTTGGCGTTTCCTAGTGAGAGTATTATTTCCTTGACTTTCTCTATTTTCTCCTGGTGGGTTTTGTCTCGTAGGGCTATTATTATTCTTGAGACTGGCCTCCTCATCTTTATTCCGGCCTTGTTCCTAGCAGCTGCTACTGCCTCTATGATCTCCTTTGCCAGGCTCATTGCTTCTTCTAGGCTCTCGTCTCTCCACTGTGGTCTCTCGGGTGGTAGTTCTTCTAGGTGTATGCTTGGGGGGCCTTGTAAGGCTTCCCTGTACATTAGCTGGTAGATGTATTCGGTTGTGTGGGGTATGAAGGGGGCTGCTAGTAGTAGCCATTCCCATAGGATCCTGTGTAGTGTTGCATACGCCGCCCTCTTGTCGGGTGTGTCTGCTTCTTCCCATACTCTCCTCCTTATCAGCCTGATGTACCAGTGGCTTACGTCTTCTACTATGAATTCCCGGAGTCTCCTCGCTGCTTCTTGTAGCTTGTAGGTTTCCATTGCTTGGTAGTAGTCTTGTTTTAGTGCTTCTAGCCTTGAGAGTATCCATTTGTCTTCTAGGCGTAGCCATTCCCCGGGTATGTCTTCTACGGTCTCCTTGGTGGGGTCGTACTTGTCTAGGCTCATGTAGGTTGATGCGAAGGTGTAGACGTTCCAGGCTATGTTTAGGGCTCTCCAGGCTTGCTCCATGGCTTTCCACTGGAATCTTAGGTCTTCCCATATCGTGTTCTGCATGCTCCATAGTCTTACGGCGTCTCTTGGTATCTTCTTTATGAGCTCCCTGAACTCGATGTAGTTTCCGAGGCTCTTGTGCATCTCCCTGCCGTGCTCGTCTAGGGCGAAGCCGTGTACTAGGACTCTCTCGTAGGGCTTCTCGCCGAAGCCTATTACCCCGCTCCGTAGGAGGCTGAAGAACCATCCCCTTATCTGGTCGTGGCCTTCCACTATGAAGTCCACGGGCTTCATTGACTCGTAGGGCTCCTTGTTCCTCGGGTAGCCTAGGCTGGCGTAGAAGGCTATGCCGGAGTCGAACCACACGTCTAGTACGTCGGGGACCCTCTTCATCTCTCCCCCGCACTTGGGGCACCTGAGGGTTACCTGGTCGACCCACGGCCTGTGGAGGTCCCTGGGCTCCTCGCCGCCCATCTCCACTAGCTCCCTGACACTTCCCACGACGTGGGTGTAGCCGCACTTCTCGCAGCGCCATACTGGGAGGGGTATGCCCCAGAACCTCTGCCTCGATATGACCCAGTCCCTCACGTTCTCTAGCAGGTTCATGAACCTGCTCTTCGCCCAGCCGGGCACCCATTCTACCTTGTCTGCCTCCTCTATGAGCTTCTCCTTGAGCTTGGAGACGGCGATGAACCACTGGTCGGTCGCCCGTAGCACTAGTGGAGTCTTGCACCTCCAGCAGACTGGGTACCTGTGCACTATGGTCGCCTTGTGGAATAGTGCGCCCTTCTCCTCGAGGTCCCTCATTATGGCCTCGTTGGCCTCTGTGCGGAAGTATAGGCCCTTGTACTTCCCGGCCTCCTCCGTCATCCTGCCCTGGTTGTCCACGAGGCTT
>JALVJB010000035.1 GCA_027034115.1 Acidilobaceae archaeon
CTCTCCCCGGCGTAGTAGCGCCTCTTGAACTCGAGGCCCATCTCTATGAGGGCCCTTATCTCGTCTGGAGAGTAGTCCCTGAGGCAGGTGAGGCTTCTACCCTTCAGGTCGTAGAGGGTCAAGACTATGCACCACTACTCGATAGTGGCCGGGGCAGGGTTATAGGCGCTAGCCGGGAGGGCATGAGTATGGGGCTTAGAGGTGGCGTTCAACGCTAGGAGGGCGGCGAAGAACAGGGCTGTGAAGAGGGCCCTACTCGGCCAGATGCGAGACGCCAATGTCGACATAGACGAGGTCCTTGAATGGCTCTGGGACGACTTCGGTAAGAAGCCGGCGAGGAACTGGAGGAGCATTGAGAGAGCCATACTCGGGGATAACGAGATAACCCCCCAGGACCTCGCAGTATTCATGATAGACCAGGGCCTCCTCCCCGACGAGGGAGCATGGGATGTCGAGCCAGCAACAGGCCTGCCAGGCCGTAAGGGCCGTGTTAGAGGCGGCTAGGCCAGCCAGGGGCGGGGCCGTAGGCTTCACCGCCTACCACGCCTACAGGGCCCTAGAAGCGATAGCCAGGAACCAGCCGGTGGGGAGGCCCACCCTAACCAGGATCCTAGGACTGGGCGAGGCCCCCGTCAAGACTCTCCTCCAACGCCTCTGCAACCAGGGGCTAGTCGAGAAGACCCCTAGGGGGCACAGGCTAACCCGCGAGGGGTGGGGGACCCTCCGGGCCCTTGGGGAAGCCGTAGTCATGGGGGACCCTCCAGAGACCCCCCTGGGGCCCTCGAAGTACTTGGCCACGAGCCTCCTAGACCCTCCACGGAGCCTGGTAGACGTATACAGGGTTAGAGACTACCTTGTAATGGAGAACTGCAGGAAAGCCCTGATCGGGGGAGTCGAAGACGGCTCCGTATTCTTCCCAGGGACCCCCGGCGAGGTTGTCGCCCACCTAACCGAGTGGTCTCCCAGCATTGAGAGAGGCCTCCTCCTAATAGTCCCCGAGGAGTGTACTGCGAGAGCCTACACTGGGCTACTCCGGCTAATCGAGGCCAGGCTATGCAAGCCGTGATACCGGGGGACCCTCCTAGTAACCCTACCCGCGGGTAATGCACTCAACGGTGCCGGGGTAGTGGACGATCTCGCCGACACAGTGAGAAGACTACTGGGCGAGGCTAAGAGCAGGGAGAGAGGGGGACCCCGGAGCAGGCTAGTAGACGCGATAATGGTCCTCCTCCTATCGAGGCCCATGAGGTCCAGCGAGATAGCGGCCATCCTAGGCTACCAGGCGAAGTACATCTCCAGCTACCTCTCCTACTGGAAGGCCAGGGGCTACGTTGACTACGAAAACGGCTACTGGACCCTCACCCCCAAGGGGGAGGAGTACGCGGAGGCCGTCCTCGAGAGGGAGACTGCGGAGGACGTCGACAAGATGGCTGGCATTGCGAAACGTATCTTGTCCAGCTTAAATGTTAAACAAACAGTAAACGACAAGAAACCTGGGAGGAGGAGGCAGGGGTCAGGGAGATCCTTGTCGTTTACTGTCGCTCGAACAGGTAAAGGCGACAATGAATTACAAGAGAGGGTTCGAAGGGCCTCATGCATACTAGCAGTGTACAAGGACGACTTGGACGAGGACGAGCTCGAAGTACTATCCAACCTGCTATCACACTATGCCAAGTGGGGCATAACCTACGTATACCTAGACAACCTTGCAGAAGAAATGCAAGCCGACTACCACTGGCTCCTCCGAGTAGCCAGGAGGCTGCAGAGCAAGGGCATCATATACATCTACACAGACCCGCGCCTAGGAGTCAGGATAGGCTTAACCAAGCATATGAAGGAGACGCTGGAGGCCTGCGAGGCCTAACAGTATACTCTCTACTATACAGTGCCCGTATTATTGAGCTCGGGGGTCCCTCAAGGGTTCCC